>JAJAYT010000480.1 GCA_026786085.1 Microcoleus sp. CAN_BIN18
CGTCGAACTTGGAAAATATATCGTTTAGTAAATGTACTAAGTCTTTCGGCGATATTGATGCCGACAACTGGGTGAAGCCAACTATGTCGGCGAACATGACACTAACTGCTGCGAATTCGTCGGCGATTACACCTTGTTCTTTTTTTAATCTTTCGGCGATCGCCTCTGGTAATATATTTAACAGCAACTCTTGAGATTTTTTTTGTTCTATCTCTAATTTTGCTAAATAATCCTGCATGGTTTGATAGGCGAGATTCCTTTCCAACAGGTGCATATAAGCTTTGGAGTGATAGCGGATTCTAGCTATCAGCTCGACTTTATCTGGCAATTTCACCACATAATCGTTAGCACCCAAGGAAAATGCTTGCGCTTTTAGTGAGGCTTCTTCTTTGCTGGAGAGCACGATCATTGGAATGTCTCGCGTCAGCGAATTCGCTCGAAAAAATCGCAACAACTGCAATCCATCTATTTCTGGCATTACTAAATCTTGGAGGATTACTGTTGGCTTCACCTCTAATGCTTTATTAATTGCTTGAGCCGGATCGTTACAATAATAAAATTTTATATCTTTTTCACTAGCAAGCATTCGGCGCACCGCTTCGCCGATCATTTCCTGATCGTCAATCAGTAAAACTGTCACACTATATTCGGTCAAGCTAGATAATTTTTTGCTTTCTGAATTTAAGGGTAAATTTAAGTCAATAGAGTGGCGGCTGTTCTCAAACTTGGTGTTACTGACAATTGCGCTATCTCTGGCTGTAACTGGGTTTTTGGCCTCGTTTGGCGTATGTTTAAACTTCAACGTTACCACGTTGCCGTTGAATTCTTGGCTTTCTTGTTGATTTACTGCACAACTGCGATCGAATTCAATAGCCTGAGAGTGAGTTAAGTTCATGACTGGATCTGGCAACGGCCATTGTCTGGAGAGGATCAAAACTTTTACTTGAAAATTTTGTAGTTGTAAATAGCGACCCAGTGTTATTTAATTACCATTACCACTGATAATACCACCTTGGTAAGATGTTATCGGCTCATTTTTGTGAAATCTTTACATAGCCTAGCACGCTTGACATTGATTGCAAAGGCTGCGATAGCTAATTTTGGGGTCAGCGGGCCTCTGCTTCGTAGCACTTGCAGAGTACCCGCAGCACAGAAGCCCGTGAAACTACGGACTTCTGCAAGATACAAGCACGATCGACAAAATCCCAAAACACCACCCCATAGATAGATGATCCTCGGCGAGAGTCTCGCACGTCATCGGCCATTGTGCTCAAGACCTTAAGCCATATGGCCCAAAGGTCTCTAATATTTTCTACACTAGATACTTGATGCAGGCTGGGGCGATCGCCTCAATCGACAAAATCTGCACGGCTGCGTCCAACTCCGCCGCCGCTTTCGGCATCCCATAAACGACTGAACTTGCGCGGTCTTGGGCGATCGTGTGCCACCCTGCCGATCGCAAAACTTTGAGTCCTTTGGCACCGTCTTTACCCATGCCGGTTAAGAGCACAGCCACCCCTTTGCCCAGCCAGTATTCAGCGACACTATTAAAAAAACTGTCTACTGAGGGGCGGTAAGGATAGTCTAAAGGTTCCTTCGTATACTTAAGTGTTAAGTTCGATTGTAATACTAAGTGGTCGTTCGTAGCGGCAATTACCACCTTGCCGACTTCCAAAGGTCGATCGGGAACTGCGACACTCACCGACAAATTAGTTTTCTGACTCAGCCATTCTGCCAAACCAGGAGCAAACTCAGCATCTACGTGTTGGACAATCGCCACAGCCGCCGATAAATTGGCAGGTAAAGCCGATAGCAGAGTTGCCAAAGCTTGGGGCCCGCCAGTCGAAGAGCCGATCGCCAGCAGCGGCGGAGTCAGGGATTTGGGAGTTGCGCTGTGAAATATAGAAGTCGAATTACTTTTACCAATCAATCTAGCAACTTTAGAAATAGTTTTTAACAATTCCAAACCACCGCTTTGGGAATTACCCATCAACCCCAAAATCGGCGTATTAATAGCATCCAAAGCTCCATATCCCATAGCTTCAAAAACCCTCCCGGCATTACCTGTTACCGAAGATGTCACCAACAGAATCGCGCAGGGAGATTGCTTCATAATCAGGCGCGTCGCCTCAACACCATCCATCACCGGCATAATCAAATCCATCAAAATCAAATCCGGGGTATTGCGGGCGCACTTTTCTACAGCCTCAGCCCCGTCGCCAGCTATCCAAACAATTTCATATTCCGGTACTGTCACCAAAACTCGGCGCAAGGCTTCAGCAGCAATCAACGTGTCATTGACGATCGCTATTTTCATGTTGAAATTGGTCATATTTTTATTAATTTTCAGTTGCAAGTAGTTATCGGAGTCGGCTGATACAGTTTTTGAGGCTGAGGAATTTTCTTTAAAAAAAAACTTGTACGGTGAGTCAGCAAACAGGCTCTCAATTGCCGATCGATACTGTTGGGTTAACACTGTTTATTGCCCGGAGATCCCCCTAAATCCCCCTTAAAAAGGGGGACTTTGAGCAATTTCTTGTCCCCCCCTTCTTAAGGGGGGTTA
>JAJAYT010000481.1 GCA_026786085.1 Microcoleus sp. CAN_BIN18
AACCGCCGGGTGATTGAAAACCGCCGGGTGATTGAAAACCGCCGGGTGATTGAAAACCGCCGGGTGATTGAAAACCGCCGGGATTGATTTACTCAGTGATGATATCCCAATAATTATATCCCCAATAGAGGAATCCGGGCGATTGTTCAGATCCCCGGCGGTTGAAACCGCGGCTACACAAACAATGTCCGCCTCCGCGGACGAAGAGGGTATTCGGAGATTAGGAATCCGGCGATTAGGCCCCGTTGATTAGGAAAATAATTTGATAGTAGCGCTATAATCATTCATAACCAACGACGAACGACGAATAAATATGGTACTGTTAACCGCAAAAGTCTCTGCTAACGAGTTGGCAAATTTGGCTGTAGATTTGATTCGGAAATCTGGGTGCGAATACGGTGATGTGCGTTTTTGCAGTTACCGGAGGCAAAGTTTGTATGCGCGCGATCGATCTTTAAGCAATATCTCCGATAATGTAAGTTCCGGTTTTGGCGTGCGAGTCCTGCTAGACGGCGCTTGGGGCTTTGCCGCCAGTCACAACAAAACACCCGCAGAGGTTGCCAGAATCGTCGCTTTGGCCGTGGAAATCGCTAAAGGCAGCCGCTTGACTCAAAAGGAACCGGTGCGCTTAGTACCCGTCGAAAAATATGTCGATACCTACATTAGTGCGATCGCAATTGACCCGTTTTCAGTATCAGTTGCTGACAAAGCCGAACTCCTATTAACCATCAACGAGCGCCTGCTAGCCCACGATTCACAAGGCATCAAAAAAGCTTATTCTTTTTTGACATTCAACCACGAAGACAAGGTTTTTGCATCCACAGAAGGCTCGCTAATCGAACAAACAATCTACCGCAGCTATCCGGGTTTTGGCTGTACGGCAATTGCGGGCGGCGATGCCCAAAGTCGCAGTTACGAACGCCCGCCGCTAAACATCGGTTACGAACATATTAATCCCGATGATTTGTTGAGTCAAGTCGCCAGAGTAGCCGCCGAAGCAATTGAAAAAGTCGCTGCGCCGAAAGTCCCGGCTGGCATTTGCAAATCCCTGATTCTCAAACCGACAAATTTATTTCTGACAATCCACGAATCCGTCGGACACCCAACAGAATTAGACCGGGTTTACGGCTACGAGTCTAATTTTGCTGGCACGAGTTTTGCTACTACTGATAAGTTGAATAAGCTGCAATACGCTGCACCTTGGGTGAATTTTAAGTGCGATCGCACTCAACCCCACGGCCGCGGTACAATGGGTTACGACGATGAGGGCGTAAAATCCCAGGATTGGTACGTTGTCAAGGATGGAATTTTAGTTGATTATCTCACTGACAGAGAGACAGCTTATCGCCTCGGACGTGCTAGCAGCAACGGTTCTGCTTGCGCTGATAGTTGGTCTAGCGTACCGATGGTGAGAATTCCGAATTTGGGACTGGAACCGGGCCCGGATGGCGGTAGTCATACTGCTACTTTAGATGAGATGATTGCTGATACGGAAGATGGCATTTTAATTGATGGTATAGGCAGTTTTTCCATTGACCAACAACGGCGCAATTTTCAATTCGGCGGCAATGCTTTTTGGAAGGTGGAAAAAGGTAAAGTTGTCGGGATGTTGAAGGATGTAACTTATCATTCAATGAGCACTGATTTCTGGAATCAAGTAGATGCAATCGGGCCTGCTTCGGAACGGGTTCAGTGCGGTACTAATATGTGCGGCAAAGGTGAACCGATGCAGGTTGCTCAAATGACTCACGCTTGTGTGCCGGTGCGCGTCAGGGATATTCAAATTGGGGGAAATTCTTAATTCGGAATGATTTAACCACAGAGGGCGCAGAGAACACAGAGAGAGAGTATTCTTAGGGTATGTCGCCTGATAAAAATCCCTAAATTTAACCTACAATCTGATAGCGACGCACCCTACACATTGGGTGGAATGCACAAACCCCAACAAAGATTGTAGCAAGCTTGTTTATGGCATGATATAAGGTGCGTCGCTATGAGATTTTGGCGGTTTTTTAGAGATTGTCGATGGCGACACACCCTACAGATACTGCGTAAATCTGCCTAACATCTGCGATTACAAATTACCACCTGATTATAAATTATGACTACAACAACATCGCCCGCAATCTTAAGCGAAGACAGAGCATTATCTCTGCTAGATTCTATTGTCAAACAATCCGAAGCCGAAGCCGTATTTGTCAGTCTCTATACTGGCGAAGAATCTCTTTCCCGATTCTCGGAAAATCAAATCAGCCAAAACATCAGCAAAACTGTATTTAGCCTCAACATTACTAGCTATTTCGGTAACAAAAGTGCTTCTGCTGCTGTTACCGAATTTGATGAAGATACGATCGCCTCCGCAGTCAAAAGATCGCAAGAACTAGCCCGAATTGCCCCCGCAGACCCCGAATGGATGCCGCTGCTGCCCCCTCAAACCTACGGTCTACCCGCGCCCGCGTTTGATGCAGCAACAGCCGCTATATCGCCTCTAGCCCGCGCTGAAATGGTGCGGCAAGCCTGTGCGATCGCATCTCAGGAAGGGGCAGATGCTTCGGGCACTTTGAGCGCTGAAGCCTCACTGTACGCGATCGCCTCTTCAACCGGACTCCGGGCCTGCAACCAGTCTACGGAGGCGAATTTCGGCTTTACAGCCCGCATTGGAGACGGTTCTAGCTGGACGGAAAGCACGGCTTGGGGTATCAATCAACTACAAGTAGCGGCATTAGCCCAACAAGTTGTCGATCGCGCGAAATCCTCCCGCAACCCCCGCGAAATCACTCCGGGCGTTTATCCTGTAATCTTTGATGGCGCTGCGTTTGCAGATTTGCTACCGTGGATAATTTGGGGTATGGATGCGCGGGCGGCGGATGAAGGGCGATCGTTTATGTCGATCGCAGATGAGTCGGGAAAACCCGCTGGAAATCGCGCTGGGGAACAGCTTTTCAGCCCGTTAGTGCAGGTACAACGCGATCCAAGTCATCCTTTATTGCGATCGAATAATTTTTTCGGCGACGGATTGAGCAATAACTATTTGGAAATCATCAAAAACGGCGTTCCTCAAAGTTTATCTTATTCCCGCTATTGGGCTGCACAAAAAGGCAAAGAATCAAAAGGTGCTTATTACCCGATCGTGATGACAGGTTCCGATCAAAGTATAGCAGATTTGATTGCTCAAACCGAGCGAGGAATTTTAGTTAGTCGCGCATGGTATGTCAACTATGTCAATCCCAAGACATCGGAAGTAACCGGCATGACTCGCGACGGTACTTTCTGGATTGAAAACGGTAAGATTGCTTACCCGATTAAAAATTTCCGTTTCAATCAAGTTTTACCTGATATGTTGCGGGATGTAGATGCCCTTAGCGAAGTCAAACGTTACGGTGGCAGTGTCGTGCCCGGAGTGCGAGTTAAAGCATTTAATTTCACCAGTATTACTGACAGTTTGTAACTCCATATTTCCCATAATTCGTAGGGGCGGGTTCGCCAACAATAATTGCCTAAAACCCATAATCTTGTAAAGCCGCCCCACCCACCAAAGAAACCGGGTTTTTTACGCAAATACTCGTCGCAGTCCATAGATTCCGTAAAAACCCGGTTTCTCGCCCCCCAATAAATACAACATTAATCTAATAAAAAATGCTACTAGACATCCGTGAAGTTAACAACCAACAAGAATTAGCAGAAATGTTCGATCAGCGGTGGCTGGTTTTGCGATCGCCCCTGGGCATGGAAAGGGGCAGCGAAAGGGACAATTACGAAGATGCCGCTGTGCATTTAGTTGGAATGTGCGATCGTAAAATCATTGCTTCAGCCCGACTGCGAGAATTATCCCCAGAATTAGGAAGTATCAGTTACGTTGCGGTACTTCCTGAATTTCAAAATCAGGGAATTGGCACTAAACTAATTGAAAAATTAATAACAAAAGCTCAAGCAAAAAATCTCAAAACTTTAAGACTTAAGTCTCGAATTAACGCCATTAAATTTTATCAAAAAATCGGATTTTCCGCACAAGACAATCCCTTTGACTTCCTAGGAATCCCGCACATATTTATGCAATTAGAAATCTAATCGCACACCTTAATCTTTCATTCTTCAGTCCGCGCAGGCGGACTTTGTTTGTGTAGAAGCGATTTCAATCGCCGAATCA
>JAJAYT010000482.1 GCA_026786085.1 Microcoleus sp. CAN_BIN18
CCCAAATACCCAAATATATTTATTCCCACCCCCCCACTATCTAAAAAAAAACTGGTGGGTGGGGCGCACTCCTGCCCGCCCAATAAACGCGCACTTACGCCCGCACTACGAACCCATTTTAGATCGACCAATGACTAATAACTAATGACTAATAACTAATAACTAATGACTAATTTTCACTTTCCGCAACAGAGAATTTACCAATAGTTTGCTAGCATCACCAGCCGAAAGCGCAGGGCTGAAATAGTGACCCTGAATTTCGTGACAGTGGAGCGATCGCAAACACTCCAACTGTTCTTTAGTTTCTACTCCCTCTGCCACCACGGTCAAGTTCAAATCTCGCCCCAGCGTTGCTACAGCATTGGCGATCGCCCGTTCGCACGGATCGGTTGTTAGTTCGCTGACAAAGGATTTGTCGATTTTTAAGATATTCAACGGAAACTTTTTGAGATAATTTAGAGAACAATAACCCGTGCCGAAATCGTCCAGCGCAATCTGCACTCCCATGCTCTGCAACTCCCTCAGAACTTTTGTGGTATAATCAGCATCTTGCATTGCTGTAGTCTCGGTAATTTCTAACTCTAAATACTTGGGTTCTAAACCAGTTTTTTCCAAGCAGTTCGCCACCATTTGTACTAAATTAAATTGCTGAAACTGCCGCGCCGAAAAATTGACTGCGATCCGCAAATCCGGTCGCAAAGCATCCTGCCAAGCTTTATTTTGAGTACAGGCCGTTTCCAACACCCATTCGCCAATTGGTACAATCAGCCCATTCTCTTCGGCGATCGGAATAAATGTACCAGGAGAAACTAAACCTAATTCTGGATGTTTCCACCGCAGCAGGGCTTCCATCCCCTGGATTTTCCAAGTAGTTATGTTGACTTTTGGCTGGTAAAAAACCTCAAATTCTCCCTGTTGTAAAGCCCCGTGCAACCTATTTTCTAAAGTCAGTAACTGGCTGCCTTCAGGATTCATTGTTGAAGTATATAACTGATAATTATTTCTGCCCATTTCCTTGGCGCGATACAAGGCAGCATCGGCATTTTTGACCAAAGTTTCGGCATCTTCGCCGTCGCTTGGATAAAGGGCAATCCCGATACTGCTGCTGATGTGCAACGGCTGTTCTCCTAGTTTAAATGCTGGCTTCAAATTGTCGAGTATTCTTTGAGCTGTTTTAACTGCATCTTCTAAGCAATTGATGTCGGGAAGCAGTACCGTAAATTCGTCTCCTCCCCAGCGGGCAACCGTATCAGTCGATCGCAAAGTCTCGCTGATCCGTCCGGCAAAGCCTTCTAACAGGCGATCGCCCGCAGCGTGACCTAGTGTATCATTGATCTTTTTGAACCTGTCCAAGTCTAAAAACATCACAGCGAGCATTCTTTGGTTCTTTTTAGCTTGGATTAATGACGCTTGCAGGCGATCGTTAAAAAGTATCCGATTCGGTAAACCAGTGAGTTGATCGTAAACAGCTTGATAGCGAATAATTTCTTCAGCTTGCTTGCGCTGAGTGATGTCCATCATCGTGCCAATTGCCCGCACTGCTTCACCGCTGGCATTGCGGATGATATACCCGCGATCGAGCACAAAAACATATCCCCCATCTGCACGGCGAAAGCTATATTCCTCCGACCAACATTGAGCATCTGAAGTCATTGTTTCGTTGAAGCTTGACTTCACTCTTTCTCGTTCTTCGGGATGAATATTTAGCCACCACGATTCTAATTCTATCGTTTGAGTTGCATTGAGTTTGTGGCCAAAAACCTTTTCAAATTCTTCGCTCCACCAATATTCATTTTTTAATAAATTAAAATCCCAAACTGCATCATTTGTTGCCCGCGTCAGCAGGTGAAAGCGTTCTTCACTTTTGCGGAGTTTTTCTTCGGATTGTCGTCGTTCCGTTACATCCCGAAAACTGAATACTCGACCTGTAATTTTGCCTCCCGTGAGTTGCGGAAGCGAGTAGCGCTCGAAGATTCTGCCATCTTGAAACTCGATGATATCGTAACTTTCTGCCGCCGGGCGATCGGACAATTCTTTAGCGCGGTTGAGAAAAATTTCCGGGTGTTTTAACTGGTTAATTCCGAGCCCCAAAATTTGGTTGCTATCTCTCGAATCGAGCAGAAAATCCGGCAACTGCCACATTTGGGCAAACTTGCGGTTAAAGCTGACAACTTTTCCTTCTCCGTCAACCGCCAGAATGCCGTCAGCAGTAGATTCAATGGTGGCTTGAAGCAAGGAAAGGGATGTTTCTAGTTCTAACTCTGCTAATTTGCGATCGCTGATGTCAAACGCTGTAACTAATATTGACGCTTTTCTCTCAAACTTGATAATGTCTACAGTTGCTTCAATCCAGCGTGTTTCGCCAGTTTTCGTGAGAATTACCACTTCATATTTTGAGCCGGTACTCGATCGCGGCTGGCTGGATTTACCCCATTGCTTCACTGTTGCTCTAAAATCTGGATGAATTAAATCATATAAATCCAATCCTAACAATTCTTCGCGAGTATATCCAGTCAAATCTTCTGTCTGAGAATTGACATAGCGCAACTGTCTGCGCTGATAAATTAATGCAGCAGCATTCACAGTTTCTACCAGTTGCCGAAACTTTTTTTCACTGCGTCGCAAATCTCTTTCAGCCCGCTTGCTATCAGTAATATCTTGTGCAATGTACAACTTGCCGCTCACCTCGCCTTTGCTGTCGCGAATACTTGAAATAGAAAGCAGTACAATTATTTTTTTTCCTAGTTTGGAAAGGTAAACTTGTTCCACATTTTTGACAGAACTTTCGCCGCTTAAGTTTGCCAATTCTAATTCTGGTGGAGGTGAGTCAGATTTCTTGAAAAGTCCAGTGATTTGTTTACCTAACAACTCTTTTTTAGAGTATCCTAAAAGTTGACAAGTAGCTTGATTTAACGATAGGATATGACCGCCTGGGGTAGTCGCAATTATCGAGACGTTGATTTCCTCACAAATATCGAGGGCATATTCGGCAGTTTGTTGCAAATCTTGGGTCATTTTCGCAATAGTATCCCGGATATCCTGTTCTTTTTTTGGAGGAAACACTTTTTTCCCTTCTAGTAGCTTGTCCTTCCCTGTTTCAGACTGCGGTTTGATTAACCCGATCGCCTTGGATAAGATATCTACTGTATTCGTTCTGATCAGTAAGGAAACTACTACAGAAAGAAAAGCCAGATAAGAACCGATTATTTCTAAACTAAAAATACGCTGTTTTTCGGGGGTTTCCTGAGATTGTATAAAATTATCCGTTGGTGACTTTACCGATTCGATTTGGGATAATTTATTCACAAATAAGTCGGCGCTTCCAGAAGTAGCGCGAGATGCCGATCGCAAATAACTAATTTTCAGAGACTGCACCAAAATAGTTTCTACAGAGCGATTACCGTCTCCACGCCCAGCACTTGCGGGCAGTGTTTTTGCATTAAGACAACAACCTTGCACACCCAAAATAGCAGCAGTTAAATATCCCAACATTAATCGACAACTAATTTTCATCTGCTCCAGTTCCTGATTTTAAATAGATGCTTACCCTGCGCAAAAAATCCAAAAACATCGATCGCAAGTTGAAGTATGGCCAAAAAAACAATCGAACCTTGATTTATGTTGATTTGGCAAATTAAATTTTTAGAGTAAATAAAATATTTACGTAATTAATTACAATTCTAATCTTAATTTAAAATCTGTCATCGGCCATTGTGCCACAAATTATCCGCCATTATGCCTAGACACAGGCTCAGATCGCCCTAAAATTAGATAATTTCGCAAAAAAGTGGTCGAAATTTGTTAGAAAAATAAACAATTAGCTTAAAATCGATGCAGAGGCCCACTAATTGAACCAATGAGTCAGACGATCCCAGAACTCCAAACAGAAGTCCCCGCGCTGCAAGCAGAATTTGCCATCCTGCAAGAGTCGCGGGAAAAGCTTCGCATACAGCGCTCAGAGTGCCGAGTCGCAGTCAGTTTTCCGAAGAATAATACTCCAGAAGCCATTGCCGAGTTCCACCAGCAAAATGCTGCTTTTGGGGAACAGTGGTTGCAGCAAATCCAGGAAATTGACCGAGAAACTCAAATTATTGAAAAGCAACTGCAA
>JAJAYT010000483.1 GCA_026786085.1 Microcoleus sp. CAN_BIN18
AGATTTATTTTGATCTTCTGCCGTTGTTCTGGCGTCATATTGACTTGGGGTGATGGTAATTTATCTGCTTTCTATTCTGCCATCAACTTGTCGGCCAAGTCTTTGAGTATTTATACTGACTGCAAAACTGGGATGCTCCCTATTTTAATTGGTTAAACAGGTAAAAAATGAGTAAAGTTACTCATTGACAATAGTGTTTTTACCTTAACTTGTGAGTAATGTAACCAGACCAACCACCGAGCCGAGCAATCAGCCAAGTTGCCCAAGGTAATGAGGCGGGAGGATAAGGATTTCGGAGTTTTTGAGTGCGCCCTTGAAGAGATGGTTCAATCACAGATAAGCATTGCTGTTGAGAGTCAGAGAAAGTCACCGAAGCCCGTAAGTCGCAGTTATCGCGTCCTTCAACCATTTGTAAGGTTCGCACTGCCACTCCCTTCGCGAGAACGGTGAGTCGTTGAATGGCTGGCACGGACTCTAGTTGGGTCGCTTCGAGATTTAATCCAGCTTTTTTGAGAGTGGCAAAAAGTTGTTCAATGCGCCATCGCCATCGATACCATTCAATGACTTGCAGTGCTTGCTCCAAGCAAACCACTCTATGGGTTGTGAGTAATCGCCAATGAATCGCTTCTTGTCCTGCCGGGGGATTAACTTCTATGGCTTCAACTGCGTTCATGGTGACGCTGGGTGGATAATCTTGTTTCTTCAATTGTTCGGGACGCTGAATCTTAACAGTAACACAGCGAATAATCAGCAAAGCTTCTCTTGCCGTCCGACCCATACGTGGGTCTGCCGGTACATCAATTGTATAAGTTCCCTCACAGGGCTGTTCTCTTAAATAGGCATAAAGCGATTTGGATTGTCCTAACAACCGACGGTCAAGACCGTCGCGCACCAATACATGATTATGTTGGTCGGGAACCGTCGCCCATTCCTCATATAAGTCACTTTCGCGATCGCCGATGTGAGTCACCATCCTTGCGCCACCGTTAGTTAAACACCGTTGACTGCGCGAGGCGGATGCCAACCATTTGTATGATTCTTTCTGCTCTATCGGTAGATGTTTATAGTTCCGTTCATTCTGATCCTTATGATCTAAGGCTCGACTCCACAGTTGCACCGTACTTAACCAATCATGGAAAGCCATTTTCGGCATCTAAAACTAATGTAGGATGTATATAAAATCCTACATCTGTATTGTTACCGACCACCCCTAATGCGTCGGGTTTTAGCCTGCCAATTGATTTCACTACTATCACTTACGGCTAATATGTGCCGTCCTTTTACCTGTTCTTGGCAATGCTCTGATAGGCTTTGCACTAATTCCGATACTTTCACGTTTTCATTCTCCAAAAAACGATAGTATCCTACTTGTTCAGCTCGATTTCGGCTGATTTGACGAATATTTACCGATTGATGTTTGCCCATTGCTTCATATAATGCCGCCCCCTTTTTACCAGCCGAGGGTCTCCAAAGGCGGTTTTTTCGATTTGTTCGGCGTGAATCAGTATGGGATTGTCCACAGTTTATACCTCTGTCAAGTTCTGAGTCTAGTTTACTTTGACTTGTGTGTACACGGTAGGCTTCGCTTGGGGGGTACAGGAGTCTTCTTAAAGTTCTCCTTCTTAACGCAGGCTAGGGGATTTGGACTCAGGTAAAAACTCGATCTATCAAGGCTTTCAGGCGATTGTTGACACTCCGAAAGGCACTGCCGTCTCCTGATTTAGGCTGATAAGGGATGTTTAGAAGTTTGGCTGCTATTTCCTGAAGCTAGTATTAATCATTTTGAATGCAGGGGAACGCTGGATTTTATTTAATATGGATGAAGTTGTTAATACTCAAAGGGTAATTACAAATTTTAGCGTAGCTGTTAGTAAGTTGTTGGCTTGAAGAATTTGTTAAAATAATTTATTAAAATCAAAAAACTAGCCACTCAAGTGCTGAATCAAATAATCAATGAAGATTTGAACTCGTAGCGAATGTCGGCGGTTAGGCAAGTAAAGGGCGTAGATGCCGGTATCGAGATTGGCTTGAGGATGGAACTGAAAATAGGTAAGCACAGCTTATAACCTGCCAGATTGAATGTCTTCGCCAATCAACCAAGTTGGCATCAAAATTAGACCTGCACCATCCAGGCAAAGTTGACGTAGCACTTCAGAGTTATTCACGTTCAGGGAATTGTTAACATGGATCTCACAAACCTCATCGTGACGCTTGAATCGCCAAATTTCGTAGCCTGTTGCGTAGGTAAAGCATAAACAATTGTGGTGAGCCAAATCATCTGGATGTGTCGGGATGCCGTACCGCAATAAGCTGGACTTCCGCACACTAAACGACTATAGCAATCCTAAATGATTTTCTAGACCTAGAGCAATCCTAATTAATTTTCTGCGTGCAAGTATATTTATGTATTTTGGGGAAATCAAATTTATGTTCGTTAGTAAAAAATTCAAACAAAAATTTAACAATCTTAAAAGACCTACATAAATACCAATACTTTCTTAAAAAATTTTGGCTCTCCTGAACTTATGGTTATAATTTTATCTAATGAGAGAAGCAAGCTAACACGCGATTTCTCAAGTTATTAAAATTAGAAAAGCCATATCCTTGCCTCATTATCAACTTGATTCGATTGTTGATTCCTTCCATGACTCCAC
>JAJAYT010000484.1 GCA_026786085.1 Microcoleus sp. CAN_BIN18
CAATAAAAGAATTGACTCAAACATCACCCTAAATTTATTGGTTAGGATATTAAGTATGCCTACCAGCAAAGACACCCAAGGAGACAATCGTGAACCAAGGCACCCCAAAAATATCTTTCAAGCTACCCGCTATTAGCAATTGGCTGGTACTGATAGGTATTGCATGGCTGTTGGCATCACTGGGTTTGGGTTGGATAGTTAAATCAATTTTTATTTTAGTAGGTTTTTTGTTGGTGACGCCTGTAATTGCAGTTTTCGCATTCCAGTGGTGGCTGAAACGGAACTTAGTTGAAGGTGAGTGTCCAGTTTGTCAATACCAACTTACAGCTTTAAATCAAACTCAGCATCAATGTGCCAACTGCGGTGAACCTCTGAAGGTAGAACAAGGTCATTTTGTTCGCTTGACTCCGCCGGGTACGATCGACGTTACCGCAGTTGAAGTATCATCAGTTCAGCAGTTAGAAGATTAGTTGTCAGTCCATCAGTTATAGGTTCGTAGTGAGGACTTCAGTCCTTCTGGTTGCGGACTAAAGTCCTCACTACAAACCAGGCTCGTAGTGAGGACTTCAGTCCTTCATGAATGCGGACTAAAGTCCTCACTACAAACGAATTTGATGGAGGCGATTGGAGATAATATTATTTTTCCAGACGGACTGCGTACCACTGCAAAAACTTTCCAGGCCCGACATCTAATTCACAATAAGTATCAATTAAATACTTAGCTTGAGCTTCCAGGCTAACTATTTTATCCACATCTTGCGGCAAATCTTCGTGTTCGTCAGCTAAGACTGCTTGCAGCTTTTCTAGGAGTTCCGCCGCAGTCAAGAACTGCTCTGGCTGGTTTGTTTCTAACACTACAAATGTGTCTTCGTCATACAGTGACATAGTTTCAGATGTTGAGATTAAGTATTTCTAAAGTTTCGTGCAATTAGCCGATCGAACTATACAGTCTTATTTAGGGCTCGAAGTCCCAAGAGCGATCGTGTTACAATTAAATACCGTCAGAATTCCTATCGGATTACCGTTATTAACTTAGTTGTTAACCGAGTTGTCAACAAATCCAACAGAGCACTTCTGAGGAAACTTGTCAAGTCTAAAATTTGTCAACTGTAAAACTGTCAAGAAATATCAGACCGATCCTTAATCTAATTATAACGGACACTGCACATTCCCATGACTACATCTTCCATTTCAACGCCTGTTGCGCGCAAGCCATCTAAATCAGAAGGCCTCAAAGAACGCAGCAACTATTTACGAGAACCCGTTGCGACTGAACTGTTACAAGACACAACCCACTTCACAGAAGACGGGATTCAGATTCTCAAATTTCACGGCTCGTACCAGCAAGACAACCGCGACAACCGAGTTAAAGGCCAAGAAAAAGATTATCAGTTCATGCTGCGTACCCGCAATCCCGGCGGTTTCGTTCCCCCGCAATTATACCTAGCCTTAGACAAGCTATCGGAAGAATACGGCAACCACACCCTTCGTGTTACAACACGCCAAGGCTTCCAACTGCACGGGGTACTGAAGAAAAATCTTAAAGCAGTGTTTTCCTCAATTATTAAAAATATGGGGTCAACCTTGGGAGCTTGTGGCGACTTGAACCGCAACGTCATGGCACCGCCAGCACCGTACAAAAATCGTCCAGAATACGAGTATGCGCTGAAATACGCCAATAATGTCGCCGATTTGCTGACACCGCAAACGGGAGGTTATTACGAGATTTGGCTGGATGGCGAAAAGGCGATTAGTGCTGAGGAAGATCCCGCTGTCAAGGCTGCAAGACAGTCAAATGGTAATGGTACAACATTTCACGACGACAAGGAAGAACCGATTTACGGCAGTCACTATATGCCACGGAAGTTCAAATGTTCCGTGACAGTACCGGGAGACAATTCGGTTGATTTGTACTCTCAGGATTTGAGCTTGGTGGTATTTACCAATGAAGCTGGGGAATTGGAAGGTTTTAATGTATTTGCTGGTGGCGGTTTGGGCCGCACTCACAATAAAGAAGAGACTTTTGCGCGGGTTGCTGATGAGATTTGTTATGTTGCCAAAGATGATGTTTATGATCTCGTCAAGGCAATTGTAGCAACTCAAAGAGATTATGGCGATCGCACAGACAGAAGACACGCTCGCTTAAAATATCTGATCAATGACAAAGGCGTACAGTGGTTCAAGGAAAAAGTAGCCGAATATTTTGGCAAGCCGCTAGAAGCATTTAAACCGTTGCCAGAATGGAAGTATATCGACTTCTTGGGGTGGCACGAACAAGGCGACGGCAAGCTGTTTGTCGGCATTTCCGTCGAAAACGGTCGGATTAAGGATGAAGGTTCGTTCCAGCTAAAAACGGCTTTGCGGGAAATCGTCCAGAAACACAACTTGCCGATGTTGGTGACTCCGCACCAAAATGTGCTGATTTATGATATTTCGCCGGACATCAAATCGGAAATTCAGGGAATACTCGATCGATGCGGCATTCAGCGGGAAACGGCGATCGACCCCTTAGTGCGTTATTCTATGGCTTGTCCGGCATTCCCAACCTGCGGGCTGGCGATTACCGAGTCCGAGCGCGTGATTCCGGCAATTTTAGAGCGAATTCGGGCGAGTTTGACCAAAGTTGGTTTAGAAGACGAGCATTTTGTGGTGCGGATGACTGGTTGCCCCAATGGATGCGCCCGCCCTTATATGGCAGAATTGGGGTTTGTCGGGAGTTCACCGGAATCCTACCAGATTTGGCTGGGCGGTTCTCCATCGCAAACGCGGCTGGCCAAACCGATTGAAGAAAAGCTGCACGTCAATGATTTTGAAGCTTTTCTAGAGCCAATTTTTGTTTATTTCAAGCAAAAACGAGAAAAGAGTGAGAGTTTTGGCGATTTTTGCGATCGCGTTGGGTTAGAATCTATCCGTCAATTTGTAACCAATCACCAATCTGCTGACTCGATGACAACTGAGATTAATGAATTAGAAGTTACGTCTAGTAACGACGATGAAAACGAGACTGCCACTGCTGGCGGTGGAAAAGTCCGCCGTCGAATCAGCGTCCGCGATGAAATCTACAACGAGCTCAAAGAAGAAGCCGCCCGTCAAGGCAAGCCAATCACACAGCTAGCTACAGAGGCAATTTCCACTTATTTGAACAAAATTAAGGAGGAAGCATAAACCGATTCTCGATTTTTGATCGCATCAAATAAACCTCACACAAAATTAATATAAAGGCAGAGCATTTGCAGAAAAAATTAGATTTTCAACATAAATCTGGTTGTAAATGCTTTGCCTTTAAACTTGCCAACAAAAAACAGATCCCTTCTCCTCCTCTCTTCCTCTGCGTTCTCTGCGCTCTCTGCGGTAAAAAAAAATCTAATAGAAAAACGAATAATCCAAAATTAAATGCCCCAACTACAAAGATTAGCAGTTAATGCAGATCAAATTTGCAACAATTCAATCAACTTAACCCCCGAACAACAGCATTATTTACATCGCGTGTTGCGACTGAATCAGGGCGATAAATTTATTGCAATGGACGGGCGAGGACATTGGTGGCTAGCAGTCCTAGAAGCCCAGGAAACAGGTTTTATTGCGTCGATAACAGAGGAGATTGCCGCGAACGGGGAGCTTCCGGTGACAGTAACTTTGATGGCTGCTTTGCCCAAGGGAAACGGGTTTGACGAGGTTGTCAGACAGGCGACGGAGTTGGGTGTGGCAAGGATTGTGCCGGTGACGAGCGATCGCACTTTGCTCAAACCAAGTGGTCAAAAGGTCGATCGATGGAGGCGGATTGCTGCGGAGGCGGCGGAACAGTCGGAACGTCAAATTGTACCGACTATTTTTGAGCCTGTTTCCTTTGATTTGGCTGTCAAAGATTGCGGTCAAAAACATCGATTTATTTGTCTTGCTCGCGGGGATAATCGACATTTGTGGGATTGTTTGAGCGGTTTGGAACCCCCCCAGCCCCCCTTGCTAAGGGGGGAGCCAGAAGTGGACGATCCCCCCCAGCCCCCCTTAAGAAGGGGGGAGCAAGAGTCGGAATCGATCGCGATTGCGGTTGGCCCGGAGGGCGGCTGGACTGATGGTGAGGTGCAAAGGGCGATCGAATGTGGCTTTGAACCTGTTTCTTTGGGGAGTAGAATTCTCAGGGCGGTAACAGCGCCGATGGTGGCTTTATCGTTAGTAGGAGCCGCTTTTGAAAAGTGGCAATCCTCAACAAATATTTCCCCGAAGTGCTAGACACCCTAAAGGAAGCTAAAATGTCAATGAGTCATTAGGAATAAAACTAAAATGTTAAAATCAGTAAAGGGTATATATCGAGACGGCAAAGTTGTGTTACTGGAAACTCCGGGCGACTTAACAGAAGGGAAAGTTATCGTTACTTTTCTGGCAGAATCAGGATTAGTAGAGCTGCAATCTCGCGGCATCGATCGAGAAAAAGCAGCAGATTTACGGGTAAGGTTGAGCAGATTTGCAGAGGATTGGGAAAGACCAGACATGGATGCTTACGATGCTTTAGAAGGCTGTTCGTAATCAAATAGATTTATACTGCTGAACCGATCTCACAAAATAACTAAAAAAATCATGAAAAGGCGATCGCACATCCTACTCAGCACCAGCCTAGCAATCCTCAGTCTTTGCTGCTTACCCATTTTAGCCCAACCCGCGCAGACACTGCAAAACCTACCAGACGGCAAATATTTTTATGGAGAAGTACCATTCGCCAACCGCACGACCACTCAATACATGATTTTCCAGAAAACAGGTGAAAGCTTCACAGCCTTTGAATACCGCAGCAATACTAGCGACAATAGCTGTTTGAAAGGTACAATCAGTCAGAACACCTTTAATATTCAAACAATAGCATCTCCTCCCGATCGAGGTTACGGGCGCTCTAAATGGGAATTCTCCTCCGGGAAACCCTTCGATTTCAGTAAATGGCATCAACTCAACATCAGCCAACTACCTGATTTTGGCGAAAAAAGACTCGCAGAATGTATCCGCGTATTCACTACAATTCCTGACCAAAAGAAATAGAAGCAAGTATTATGAAAACTCTCCTCTTTACCATCACCCTCATTTCAGCATCATTTATAACCACCATCACACCAGCAGTTTTCGCCCAACCGCAGCCGCCAGCCAACGAAATCTACATCGATAAAAATTGCCGCCGCAACCAACAACTACCGCAAATCGAAAGATACACTATCTTCTTCAGAAACGAATTTACAACCAACGGTAACAAATATTGGTTCTACGCAGCTCGCTATCAAGATGGAGCCGCACTTTTCTGTATTTCACAACCCAATTTTAACCAACCAAAAGTTCTAAACGCAGAAAAAATACAAAGACAATTTATTGACAAAATAGCCAGAAACCCCAACAACAAAACAGCCTTTATCATCGTAGTCAGAGAAGGAAATGGCCCAGGTGCAACAGTGACAAATTATGGCTTAGATTTGAGCAATGTCGACCGACCAAAACTCACATCCCTTTCCATCCTCAAGTAGTCAGAAATGACAGTAAAATTGCCTAGTAACCGTACTTACAAAGTAGTTGTTCAAGGATTCGATCGCACCAGCAAAGGTTTATACACCTTAAGCATTAATTCCAATCAATATTAACAAACATCAGCCCAAATATCATATAGCACTTCTCAGGACACATCCGCATTCATCTGCGGTTACAAAATCCAAATCTTAATTTTGCCAAAAGCCCAAAATCAAACACTAACATCAAGGCCAAAGTTGTTAACCAGTGGCGGAACCAACCAAACATCAGCCAAGATAGAAACACACCCATTCCCGCAACCGCCATGACAGACATCCACCAAATAGCTGCCGCCCTAGACGGCAAAGAATACCAGCAAGCAGCCAAACTCATCAAACAACTGCAAACAGAATCACCCGAAAATCCCTGGGTGCAATACTATATTGGCCGCTACTACGAACTCACCAATAACCCAGAAAAAGCGGAAACATCCTACAAACAAATACTCCGCGACATCACCAACCCCAAAATCATCTCCCAAGCCCGCCAAGGGATTCAACGCATTGAAACCGCAGAACAAGACAGACGCAAACAAGCCATAGAAACCGCCAAAAACGACCCCAGCAACCTTGAACCAGCACTTTTGATCCTCGAAGCAGTCAGCCAGGAAGACAAACCCGCAGCCATCCAAAATATTAGCAGAATCTTCAAAACTGACATTTATACAACTCGGATGCAAATCCAAAGTCGCGGCTGGAGACTCTACAAAACTGGCCCCATCGCCGAAATCCAAATTTACGGCCAAGAACTCCTCAACGCCGGAATTCCCGTATTCTGGGGAACTCTAGCCGATATTCAAAAAATCCAAATCTTTCGAGTGCAACATTTCCAGTCTCTCTCTTCCCCATCCGTCATTTGCAAAGACAACCTCAATAGACTCGGTTCTATTGAATTTAATTGGTCAGAAATCAGCCAAAGAGTAGAAGGTTCGTTGCCAATTTTTATCGATATTATGGACTACTCGCCCAACCGCAGAAACGAGGAATTTCGCCACAAAGAAATCACCCATGATTATGCTCAAATCTGCGATTTACATATTCCCAGCAGAAACTGCATTCTGCGTATTTGCGACCAAAGTTACGAATTTAAACAAGGCGTTGACTTTACTAAATCTTCAGCAGATATCTCTGCTTCAGGCAATCCCAATAAAACAAAATCTCGTCCCCATAACTCTCAACAAATCCCTCAAAGTACCACCAGAATTAACTGGAATCACTTACTAGAAATATTTGACCAACAGCTTGATGTTACAGTTTGGTCTGAGTTTAATCTGTTTGCCGATACTGTTCTCGATTACACTAATATGTTGAGCAATATCGAGTCTCACGTGGAGGTCGATCGCAAATCCGAAAGCCCTTGGGACTCAGCTTTTCAGCTATACAGCGGATTAGCCTTTCTCAGAAATCAAGGAAATAGGGAATAAAAAAAGAGTTGAAAATTTAAAAATAGCATTGCTCATTTTAAATTTTCAACCCCACCATTTGGAATGCTCCAATGTCCAATTCCCTATTACCAATTCTCAAATTTCTACTTTGTTTTCACTTGGCGAGCCATATCGCGAAAACCATTCATGCTAGGGCCAGGAGTGCGACGAGTTCCAGTTGGTATAGGCATTAAATTGTTAGGAGCAAAAGTCCGATTCGGTTCAGCTTGAGTCGGCGCTTTGCCGTTGGTTTCTGGTGCCACCGCTACTTTTATAGGTTCCGCAGTATTAGCAGGAATAGCAACTGATTCTTTTTCTTTCTTGGACTTTTTTTCTACCTTAGCCTTTTTCGCCGGTTCAGACTTCTCAGACTTAACAGGCTCAACTTTTGCTGGTGTCGCCACAACCTGTTCAACCTTCGCAGGCGCAACCATAGCCGACTCTTTCCCCGAAGATTCGCCCAAATCTATGAAATATTCAGACTTTTTAAAGCCAAGCAATCCGCCAAGAAATCCGAAAATACCGCCGAAGAAATTTTTGATAAAACCAAACATTAGATTTACTCCTTTTGTTCTTTTAGAGAAATTTGTACAAATTTGTCAACAAGGTTAGACTACGAGCTAAGGCAACTTTTGTCTACATTTATTCATCAAAATTTACATTTAGCAGTGCTTAAGCTACCTCATCAAACCAAATTATAAGTATAAATACTTGGCTTGCTTTGCACTTATTTACAAAGTATCTCAGAATTTGTTAGCAATTTCCACTAATTGTCGATCGACAATTAGATCCGATTCGCCATCTGTCCCACTAGGGGTCAAACTCATGGAGGGACTGGCTTATGCTGTAATCGGCAAGCAATTGTTAAGCAAAATGAACACTAAGCTCGATCGCAATCCAGTCATACTAATACACGGTATTTGGGACACAAAGACTATTTTCAGCGAAATGTCCTCGCGCCTCACCCAACTAGGATGGTGTGTACACAGCCTCAACCTCACGCCCAATGACGGTAGCCTCAGTCTCGCATCACTGGCGCAGCAACTCGCAGATTATATCTCTGAAACTTTTCATCCAGAACAGTCGATCGACATAGTAGGCTACAGCATGGGCGGACTCGTCAGCCGCTACTACGTCCAACGCCTCGGAGGGATTAACCGGGTACAGCGTTTTATCACCATATCTTCCCCTCACAAAGGCACACTCACCGCCTATTCTCTACCCTTACCTGGATATCTAGATATGCGTCCTCATAGCAGTTTTCTGCAAGATTTAGATCGAGATGTCGCCATACTCAAACAAATCAACTTTACATCAATGTGGACGCCATTTGACGTAATGATTTTACCGTCGAATAGCTCTCAAATGCCCGTAGGGAAAGAAGTTAAACTCAAGGTTTGGTTGCACCGCCAAATGGTGACAGATACTCAAAGTATTAACGCATTAGTAACAGAACTAAAAGCACCTATTAAAAATAAAATTCCCACTTAAAAATGAATAGCAATTTCAGCCGAAACCCAGTCTTGCTCGTTCACGGGATGCGGGACACAACAACTATTTTCAACAAAATGTCCTCCCGCCTCACCCAACTCGGATGGTCAGTCCACAGCCTCAACCTCACCCCCAACGACGGCAGCCTCGGCCTCGAATTACTAGCTAAGCAAGTCGCAGACTACATCTCTGAAACCTTCGATCCAAAACAGCCTTTAGACATAGTAGGATTTAGCATGGGCGGCATCGTCAGCCGCTACTACCTGCAAAGGTTAGGTGGCATGAATCGAGTGCAGCGCTTTATTGCCATCTCTTCGCCTCACAACGGTACTTGGATGGCTTATACTCTCTGTGGAAAAGGCAGCGTTCAAATGCGTCCTGGCAGTGCTTTTCTCGAAGATTTAAATCGAGATGCTGCCTTGTTGGCAGAGCTCAATTTTACTTCGATTTGGACAGATTGGGATTTCATCATCGTCCCTGCTTCTAGTTCCCAAATATCATCGGCAAAAGATGTGAGGTTGTCAGTATTTGCTCATGCTATGATGGCGAGAGATTCTAGTAGTTTAAAAGCAGTTGCTGAAGCACTTTCAGAACCTTTAAATATGGATAAATAGGTAGCTTCTCTCTTCTCTTCCTCTGCGTTCTCTGCGTTCTCTGCGGTTAAATCATTCCAAAACAATCAAACAGCATCGCCCACTTCAGCATATTCGCTCAGCCCAAAAATTGCCTCGGCTGCACAGTAATACTTGAATTCCAGTATATTATGAGAGGGATCTTCTAAGAAGAAAGTGCGGTGTTCTGTAGGCAAACCGACAAATCGCCGTCTTGGTTCTTGATAGAAGTTCAAATTATTTTGTTGTGCCTTTTCTAACAATCCTTCCCAATCAGCTTCTGAAGTGAAAACTAATCCAAAATGCCGGGGATAGATGCCTCGCTGGGGTGTCAAAGGTTCGTGGCTAAGGTGGGCGACTATTTGATGTCCACACAAACCCATAATCGCCGAATTTGGGGATTCGCGACCCAATTTGCAGCCGAGTCCGTTCACATAGAAGGCTTTTGTTTGGTCAATATTGCTGACGGGAAAGGCAAGATGAAATAAGATTTTGTTCATGGAGATACTAATGCAGAATTCTGAATTGTTTTTTAATTATTTGTCTTGGTCTAATCCTTGGTTGGTGGCGATCGCCCTGAATACAATTTTACTGGCGATCGCCGTTATTATTCCCAAAAAATTGCTGACGGATGCAGGCCAATTTCACGGCTGGCTGCTGGGTGTCCTCATCTGGGGCTGTTTGGGATGGCAAGGCTATGCTGTGGTGATGTTCTATTTTCTCGTCGGATCGGGAGTTACCCGCATCGGTAAAGCGCAAAAAGAGGCAGAAGGGATAGCTGAAAAGCGATCGGGCGCACGCGGCCCGGAAAATGTTTGGGGTTCTGCTTTAACCGCTACTCTTTGTGC
>JAJAYT010000485.1 GCA_026786085.1 Microcoleus sp. CAN_BIN18
AAGAGTTTTTAACCACAGAGGGCGATCTTGGCGCAGAGAGGGGAGGGGAAGCAATTCTGCAAAAAGTTACCAGTTACCGTAAGAAGCTATTGTTAATCCGGCTGCGGTTAAAATTGTGACTGTCAGCCAGAGTCGCTCTTTTGGTGTTGATTTTGAGTCGGTGGGCAAACTTCCTTTGTAGCCACGAATCATCATGGCTGCGTGGACTCTCTCCGCGCGATCGAGACTTCGCAAATAAAGCGCTCCGATCATGGAAGCACTGGCGTAGCGCAACCATCCTCCCGTACCGGATAAGCCTCGGAGTTGCGCTGATCTTTTCATGCGGTTGACTTCGGCCAGCAAGATTTCTAAGTATTGTCCCGCTAAAAGTACAATCTCTTGCAAACCGGATGGTAGGGGCAATCCTTTGAGAGCAATTCCGAAACTATGAGGTGGCAAAGTTAGCAGAAAACTGTTCATAATTAGCAGACAAATTAGGGAACGTAGTAACAGAAAACTCGCTCGTTCCCAACCTTGTGGTAGCACCAATAATGACAGAAAAATTAATTCTGCTCCTAACAGTTTTACTAGGGTTCGCAGCGGCGCTCTCAGCCACAATGACCAAAAAAGTGCGATCGCCCCATAAATCCCCAGCCACAGCCAAGCGCCTGTCTTCATAAAACCAATCCCAATCACAATTATGAGAGACAGTCGCAATCGAAAAGGGATCGAAAGTTTAAGCATCTTTAGGTTTCACTAACTGAGCAATCCCAAAAGCCGCGCCGAAACAGAGAGCAGATCCTAAAACTCCAGCAATGCTAGTACCTATAGGCTGTTCTTCTAATCCTTTAACACTATAATCGGCAAAAGGAGTCGGATTCTCGATCGCCACAGCTTCTTTATCTTTAAAACCGTATTTCTCTGCTACAGCTTCTAACCCGTCGGGCCAACTTGAAGCGAACAGCGAAAGCACGCCGGAAATTAATAAAACCCCAATTACTGGGACTGCCCATTTCTGTAATTGCGGCTGTTCTCCTGGTAACAAATCTGGCCGTACTTTCACCAGATAACTTAAAACACCACCTGTAATTATCCCTTCGCCAATCCCAATTAAAATATGTACGCCTACCATTGCGGGCAATGCGATATTCAGCGCTACTGTACCAGAAATTGCTAGTTCGATCGCCACACAAATAGAAGCAGCAACGACGCTAAGGGCGGCAGCGATACCCGCGGCTAGGGGCAGACGATTTCGGGAACCTCCCAAGAGTTGCTGCAACGGCTGCAACAGCCACCAGCCCACCCAAATGCCCACTAGCCCCATGTTAAAAATATTCGCACCCAGGGCAGTGATGCCCCCGTCGGCAAACAAGACGCTTTGAATGATAAAAACTGTACTCATGGCCAAGGTTGCCGCCCAAGGGCTCCCCAAAACCACGGATGCCAGCGCCCCTCCCAACAAGTGCCCGCTGGTGCCGCCAGCTACGGGAAAGTTGATCATCTGGGCTGCAAACACGAAAGCTGTAGTTAAGCCCATGATTGGGGCTTGCCGCGATCCCAGACTGGTGCGGGTTCGACTTAGGGCAACTGCAATTACTGCTGCACTTGCTACGCCGGTGACAATGGCTACGGGCGGTGAAAGAAAACCATCAGGTATGTGCATCGATATCTCCAAAACATGAGAACTCCCAACCCTTTAGTCAACTCTTTTTTACAAAAATTTACTATCCCCTGTGGGGGGATTGGTGCCGATTTTGTTTTCAAAAGCTGCATATTTTGACCTATTTGATAAGTATTATCAATAATTTGCGATCGACCTGACCACAAAATCTAGGAACTGTAAGGCTTAGACACAAATCTTAAGAAAAAATGAGAAAGCAAGTGAAAGTCAATAATTGGTTTTATTCTTGAAACTTGAGAATTAGTTGTATTACTTGATTTATAAAAAAGTGGCAAAAGTGCCAATTAGCCAGTAAAAGCAAAAGTTTTGGGTGCTCTAAAAACTAAAAAGCTAGATTTTATTGTTAGTAAATCTAGCTTAGCGACTGTTTTGCGGTTTGCGATCGCGTGAATGTGCGATTCACGCGCGGGATAGCTACGCTTCACGGCTTTCGACCGATAGGCTATATTCTCAAGAAACTCAATATATTAATGAATTTCAGACAGCAGAAATTACCGATCGCGCTAAACTAGATGAGTTAGCCCTAAAAGTCTACAATCGCATAAATCAGACTTGGCAAGCTACTCCCACATTCACACAAAATCTAGTCTATCGAGTCAGTGCAAGTCAAGATGGGGCGATCGCAAATTTCGAGCCCATCAACCAGCCAGCCAAGGATTTCACCAAAGAAACTCCCCTACCAAACCTACTCAAATCCGCTGAAGCTACCAGTATCACAGCAGCAACAGTCGCAAAGTTCACAGTAGTATTTGCTCCTACTGGAATCTTAGAAGTTAACCCATAACTCACCTGCAACATCTGTCCAGTAAGGTGTACACTATGCACCTTACTTTTGCTTGTCAACTAAAATGTGATATTATAAATAGCCCTCTGTAAAGCATTCTACTTCTACAAAAAATGAAAGAACTTGACGAGAAAAAAACCCAGGAACTGCTATGCACCATCATGGAATGGGAACTAGCAGGAGTCGTGCGCTACACCCACTATGCACTAATGGTGACAGGCCCGAACCGAATTCCCATCGTGCAGTTTTTTCAAGCACAAGCAACTGAATCTCTACTCCACGCCCAACAAGCCGGAGAAATTTTGACAGGTTTAGATGGACATCCCAGCCAGAAAATTGCTCCCATCGAAGAAACCTACAAACATTCGATAAGAGACTTGTTGGAAGAAAGTCTAAATCACGAGAAAAAAGCGCTCAAAAAGTATAAGTCTTTACTTGAAGTAGTGACAGACTCCAGTGTTTATCTCGAAGAATACGCCCGCACTCTGATTGGACAAGAAGAATTGCACCAAGTAGAACTCAAAAAAATGCTGCGGGATTATAGTTGAGTTAGTCGAAGGAAGAAGGAAGAAGGAAGAAGGAAGAAGGAAGAAGGAAGGAGGAAGAAGGAAGAAGGAAT
>JAJAYT010000486.1 GCA_026786085.1 Microcoleus sp. CAN_BIN18
AAATTGGAGCAAGAATTAAGATTGTAGGTGCACAGTGGAACGAAAAAAATGTGCCTCAAATTTTAAGACTCAGATGTGCATATTTAAATAACGACATTAAACTAAGTATTTCTGCTTAGTTAAAAAGCGGGATGCTCCCTTTGCTGAGATAGTCATTTGCTCCAGCGGCAAGGCAACGATCGCGATCGCCAGTCATAGCTAAAGCAGTTAGGGCAATAATCGGCACGTTGACTAAGTTTGGATCGCGGCGAATGCGCTCCATAGCTTCTAATCCATCCATCCCCGGCATTTGAATATCCATCAGAATTATATTGGGGTTTTTAGACTTGGCTAGCGCGATCGCCTCTTCTCCATTTTTAGCTACAATCAGGCGATAGCCTTTAGCTCTTAGATAGCTGGAAATCGTACTAATATTGGCTTCGTTGTCCTCTGCTAGCAAGATTAAGGGAGATGTAATTTCGGACTGGCTCGATTCGATACCGGGTTGGGGTTGGGTTTCTGGTGCAAGGGAGGAAGTTGTGGAAGTAGCGCAGGGAAGATCGATCGTAAAGCAACTTCCTACCCCCACCTCGCTAGTTAGCCCCACCAGCCCGCCGTGGAGTTCGACAATGCGTTTCACCAAGGCAAGCCCCAAGCCTGTGCCCTGGTATTGACGATTCAGGGCGCTATCAATTTGGATGAAGGGCACAAACAGTTTGTTGATATGTTCTGGGGCGATGCCGATACCTGTATCGATCACGGCAATTCGCAGGTAGTTTTGGGGTAGAGAATCGGCAGTTTCTAGGTGGGCGGCGGCTTGTTGTTTACGGCTGACTTCTAGGGTGATGTGTCCTCCCTCTGGGGTGAATTTGACGGCGTTGTTGAGCAGGTTGATCAAGACTTGGAGGATGCGTCGCTCATCTACTAATAAATCGGGTAGATTGTGCGGCAGTTTAGTCTCTAGCTGGATGCGTTTTTTCAGGGCTTGTTGTTTGATAAATGCCAGACTGGATTGGCAGAGTTGAGAAACGGCGGTGGGGGCTAAATCTAGCTCTAGCTGACCTGATTCAATTTTGGCGAGATCGAGAATTTCGTTAATTAATTCTAGCAAATGGAACCCGCTGCGCTCGATGGTTTGTAAAGCTTTGATTTGTGCTTCGTTGACGATGCCAAAAACGGCCTCTTGTAGCCCCTCGGTCATGCCTAGGATGGCGTTAAGGGGGGTGCGGAGTTCGTGGCTCATGTTGGCGAGAAATTCGTCCTTGAGGCGGGTGGCGCGGGCAAGTTCTTGGTTAGAAATCGCGAGTTGTTGATTGCTGGCGGTGAGTTTCTGCTGGGCTTGTTGTCGTTCGCTGAGCTCTGACTGCAATTGTTCAAAGAGTCCAGCTTGTTGAATGGCGATCGCTAACTGGTTGGCAGTTTGTTTGAGTAAATTGATTTCCCAGTCTTCCCACTGGCGTGGAAGATCGCATTGATGGATAATTAGCAATCCCCAGAGAGTGTGATTCTGAACAATTGGAACTACGAGTTTAGCTCTCACCTGAATTTCTGCTAGGAATTGAACCAGACAGGGTAAAATTGGCTGGTTTTCATCTTCGCGATCGCTGAGGGCATACACTCTTCCTTGGATATAGCGCTCATAATTCTCTTCTGGGAAAACCTCTTGAGGAAAGACGATATCCAGAATTTTGGGCCATTTTGGCAAGACAGATTCAGCAATGGCAGCCCCCGTTCCTCCAGGAAAAACCCGATAAACCAGCGCTCGGTCTGATTGTAAGACCTGACGGATTTCCTCAACAGTGGTATTGAGAACTTCGTCTAGATTCAGAGACGATCGCACCCGTTGAGTAATCGATCCCAGCAAACGTTCCTGTTTTGCCTGTTGTTGCAATCTCAATTCGGCTTCTTTGCGATCGCTAATATCAAAATTTACCCCGATCATGCGCTGGGGTTTGCCTTGGGCATCTCGCACTAGCACCCCGTAGGCTTTAATAAAGTGAAGACTACCATCGGGATGAATAACTCGAAATTCAGTATCATATTCTGCTTGTCCTAAAACAGCTTGCTGGATCAAGGTTTCGGTGGGGATGCGGTCATCGGGATGTAGCCTATTCGCCCAAGTGTCGTAGACTATACAGGTCTCCAATTGTTTCGTGACTCCATAGAGTTTATACATCCGCTCATCCCAAAGGATTGTGTTCTGCACGTCCCATTCCCAACAGCCGATTTCCCCAGATTTGAGGGATAGGGTTAAACGTTCGGACACTTGTTTTAGTTCGGCTTCGGCGCGTTTGCGATCGGTAATATTTTCCACAATGCCTTCGATCGCGATCGGGTTGCCAGCTTGGTCTCTGACGGGATGCTGAGAGACGCTGATTGTGCGCTGCCCCCCATCTGGGTGAATAAAACGCATATCGAACTGCTGAAAATCGACCTGGTTTTCAACAATCTGAATCACAGAGGAATGTGCTATTTCTACATCTTCTGGCAGCCAGTCGATCGAATCCATCCAAGGCTTGCCGATGACATCCTGTTTTCTGAGGCCAAAAACCGAGGCGACACCATCACTCACATAGGTCAATCGGCCACTGGTACTCGTGTAACTGAAGACAACGAATTTGTCACCGATATCATCCACGAGTCGCTGAAACTTGGCTTGGCTTTCCTGTAACTCTTCTTCTACTCGTTTGCGATCGCTAATATCCGCAAAATAGCCAATAATCTCAAGGGGGTTGCCTTCTCCATCTCGCACCAGACGCATCTCATCCCGTAGCCAAATGTAGTGACCATCGCGATGCAAAAATCGATATTCATGATTATGGATGTCGTGATCAAATAGAGCGGGGATCTTCGCAAATATTCTGGGGGCATCGTCTGGGTGAATATGGCTAGCCCAGAAGTTAGATTTTGTTAAAAATTCCTCTGGCTGGTAGCCCAAAATGGCTTGGATATTCTCGCTCATAAAGGTAGCCCCATAGTCCCCATAGGGTTTACAGCTATAAATCATGGCGGAACTGGAAGCCAGGAGAAATTGGAAGCGTTGCTTCAAGAGGCTATTTTCTTGCTCTGTTTGTCGGCGATTGGTAATGTCTTGGATCAGGGCAAGTATATATGTCTGCCCATCGTTACTCGATAGGACAGAGGTGGAAATGGCGATCGTGCGTTGCTGTCCATCTCGACGCTGGATTTCCCATTCTTCGGCAATCAGGTTGTCTCCTTGCCGCATCCGTCCCATGCGGGCGATCGCCTGAGCTTGTACCTCTGGGTCGGGGTAAAGCCTTTGATACCACCCCAGATGGTTAATCTCTTCTAAGCTGTAGCCCGTAATCGCTTGCATTTGCTGATTCCAAACCGTGAAGCGGACAAAGGGCAATTCCTCAATTTCATGGCAAACGCATAGCCCTTCTGCCATGTTTTCGACAATTTGCTGACGGAAGGTATTTTCCTGCTGGAGCGTTGTTTCGGCGAATTTGCGATCGGTAATGTCGAAGCGAATGGCTAGATACTGAAAAGGTTGCCCTTGTTCGTCCATAAAGGGAACAATAGTGCTGGCTACCCAGTACAGGCTACCGTTTTTCGCCCGATTGCAAATTTCACCGCGCCAAACCCCGCCGCTGGCAATGGTGCGCCACATATCTTGGAAAAAGCTGGGGGGATGGTAGCCGGAGTTGACAATACGATGGGTTTGGCCGAGGGCTGCGTCGCGGGAGTAGCCAGAGATTTCATCGAAGCGATCGTTGACGTAGGTAATCACTCCTTCGGCATCGGTGATGGCGACAATGGCAGACTGATCGAGAGCTGACTTGAAAGCGGATAATTCCTGAACTAATTGCTGTCGTTTCTGTTCGGCGCATTTGCGATCGGTAATATCTTTGGAGATGCCTACAAAACCGATAATTTGCTGATTGGCATCTTTGAGGGCGGTGGTGGATAGCAATACCGGAAAGCGTGAACCATTTTTGCTGATATAAGTCCACTCTTCTTCGGTGACAATGCCTTGACGGGCTTTGGCAACAAAAACCTCAAAGCCGGGGGTGATGTTTTGCTTTAGTTCTTGTGAAAGAGATGTTGCCCGGTTAATCACTTCTTGGCGATCGTGGATCAGTTCGGGCGTGGCTTTGCCGACCATTTCTGCGGCACTGTAACCCAGCATCCGTTCGGCACCGGCATTAAAGGTCTGGATAATGCCAGTTTGGTCAGTGGAGATGATCGAGTAATCGGCACCATCAAGGATGGCGCGTTGCAGGTTGTTGACTTGCCAAAGCTCTTGGGTGCGTTCTGCGATTTTGGCTTCTAGTTCTTGATTGAGTTGCTGGAGTTGTTGTTCGGCGCATTTGCGATCGCTAAGATCTGTCACCGTGCCTACATAGCCGACTACTTGCCCCTCTGCATCTAGTTCAGAAACTGACTGCCCATAGACCCATGTCACTTTACCATCGGGACGTTGAAAGCGATATTCTAGCTTTAAGGGACGATTTTCTTCGATAGATTGCTGCCATTCGGTGGCGATCGCGACGTGATCGTCGGGGTGTAGCCCTTCTCGCCATCCGTCTCCGAAGGCGGTTTTTGGGGTGAGTCCGCTGATCTGACAGTAGCGATCGTTAACATAAATGCAGTTACCGACAGCATCGGTGCGAAAAATCCCCACTGGAGACGCTTCAACTAAGGTGGCGTAGCGTTCTTCGCTCTCTTGCAGGTGGGCTTCAGCTTGTTTGCGATCGCTAAGATCTGTCACCGTGCCCACATAGCCTTGCGTTTGCCCATTGGCATCCCCTTCAGCAACAGACTGCCCATACACCCAGATCACTGTACCGTCGGGATGTTGAAAGCGATATTCGAGCTGAAAAGGGTGGTTCTCTTGCACCAATTGCTCCCATTCCGCTGTTACCCAGTCGCGATCGTCGGGATGTAGCCCTTGTTGCCATTTCTTCCCAATAGTCGCTGATGCGGTGAGTCCGCTGATCTGACAGTAGCGATCGTTGATATAGGTGAACTTACCCGCAGCATCGGTGCGAAAAATCCCCACGGGAGCTGCTGTCACTAGGGTGGCGTAGCGTTGTTCGCTCTTTAGCAATAGGACTTCAACTTTCCGTCGTTTGGTCAGTTCGTTCTGTAACCGTTGGTGGGTGGTGGCTTGCTGGAGGGCGATCGCCACTTGCAGGGATACTTGCCGTATGAGTTCGATCTCATCGGTTGTCCAAGTATGTGGCACGGCTCGATAACTGGCGAGCATTAAACCCCACAATTGCTCCTCGACTACGATCGGTACCATCAGTTTGGCGCGAATCTCAAACCCCACTAAGAGTTCCTGATGGCACTGGGTCATCGCTTCGTTGTAGATGTCATCTATGATGCGAATTTTGCCATTGCGATAAGGTTCTAGCCATTCTGCGCTAACACAAGGATCGTGTACTTCGGTATTCAACACCGATCGCCCAGTATCGGTAATCGCTTCGGCGATCACCGTGCCGCTAAAGTCAGGACGAAACTGGTAAATGATCACGCGATCGCACCCAAGGAGCGAGCAAATTTCTCGCACTGTGGTGTCGAGGATCTCTTGCAAATTCAGGGACGATCGGATGTGATCGGCGATCGTGTTTAGGAGTCGCTCTTGCTTTGCTTTTGTTCGTAGAGCAACTGTGCGGGCTTGAACCTGTTGCTCTAGCTCAACGTTGCGATTTTCTAGTAGTGCCACCTTTTCCGCCTCTAGGCGCACCACCTTGGAGTCTAAAACATTCACCAGTTTGTATAGTTCTAGGGGGTTAAGGGCTTGTAGCAAACTGGTTTGGGTGACAATGCCCAATAGTTCTCCCTGCTCCCCCGTCACCGCCAACCGACGGATCAAGCGCTGAGCCATGATCTGCTGCACATTCCAGAGCGAATCCTCTGGCTTGACTGCAAAAATCGGTGTACTCATCACCGCCTGTGCTGTGCAGTTGTCCAGGTTCAATCCCAAGGCTTGAAACTGCACCATGTCCCGCTCGGTGACAATCCCCAGGGGAATTTGCAGGGGTTCTGTGGAGCTGCTACCCTGTTCTACAATCATTACGGAACTGATGCGATGGTTTGCCATGAGTTGGGCGATCGCCCGCAGGTAACAATCGGGTGTAGCAACAATCACCTCACTGGTCATCACCTCCGCCACCATACGCAACCGCAACAGGTCGATCGGTCGGGAGATTTGGCGCAGACTTTCATGGGTAACAAGCCCCACGAGGCGATCGTGTTCATCCAGCATCGGCAAATGGCGAATGTGGTGCTGCTGGAGCAGATTAATGGCAAAAAACAAATCGGTGAAGTCTGACTCGCGCAAAGTGACAACGGGATGTGCCATCACCTGCTGCATGACTAGGCGATCGAGGGGCTGCTGCTGGGCAATCAGGCGTACTACGTCCCGCTCGGTCAAAATACCAAGTAATCGCTCGTTTTCTACTACCAACACGCAGCTTGACCGTACCTCTAGGTGGAGTTCATCCAGTTGACTATCGGCGGTTTTAGTGGTAGCACAGAGCGATCGCACCCCGCTCATTTGGGCGATCGCTGAGCTTACTGTTGTATCGGGCGAGACAATCAAGGGCTCGCGGGCGATCGCCGACTTCAGTTCTAGCGGGGTCAGGGCTGTGGCGCGAGTGAACATGAGTTTATAGGGGTTTTATTGATCTTACAGAAATACCCTTGCGGGATCAACACCTGATCTAATCCCAAACTACAGCAGATTTTGTGTCGTGTCAAATTATACTCAAGACTCTTCTCAAAATTTGTCAGTATCTGTGATTTGCGGTATAGTATGCTTGATAGTTTTGGATTACCGCAGTTTTTGCGTTTGGTCGATCGCACATATCGCCTTTTTGGCGGCTAAGGAGATTTTAGGCCAACGCGAGGTCATTGATAGGGTGGGTGGTGCGATCGGCCTTGGGGGCGCGAGAACGTCCAGCAGATGACCTTTTGGCGATCGATTTATGATGCGACTCTTAGCCAAGCCACAAAGATCTAAGACTCGCTATCTCTAATGCTACTTATAGTCTGTCGCTACTTATAGTCTGTCGGTTTATGATGAGCATTGCTCAATCTTGACCGTTTTATGGATATTACAGAGCAATTTGGTAAGAGAGTTAGACATTTCAGAAATCTCAGAAATCTTTCACAAGATCAGCTTGCAGAACTATCTGAATTACACCGTACTTATATTGGCTCAGTTGAACGAGGAGAAAGGAACATAACCCTGCTTAATGCCAAGAAAATAGCTAATGCACTATCTGTGAGCCTAGCTGAACTGGTAACAGATGATGACTGAAAGAAAACTCGAACAAATTTTAACAAGATATCAAAAGTCATTTGTTGCCAAGGTTTATGCAGAAGAAAATGAAGAACACGATCTTTTAATGGATGTGTTTGGCATTTCTCCCATAATCAAAAGAGAAAATAAGTAGTATTGGGGACGTGAGCTAGGTATGTGTTGGCAATTGTTAGTTGTTGAAATATGTAAAGCATATTGCAGTGGCTTTCAGCCAGCATTTAGAGTTGGTAGCGATGAACCATGTGACCTGATTGTTGATGGATACGCGATAGATACAAAATACCGTATTGGTTCAGGAGATTCTGGAACACTTAAAAAATTCAAATCTTACGGCCCACTACTTCGTACTCATAACTATGAACCAATTATCTTGATTCTCAGAGAAGATAATTTGGCCGCAGCTATTACGGCCTGTCTAGTTGGGACTTGGAAAGTTTATACTGGTGACGCTTCATTTGAATTCATACAAAGCATCAGCGGGTTTGATTTAAAATCATTTCTCACTGAAAGAGTGGGAGAATTCCCTGTAAACCGCTGAAATTATCAAGGCGTTTGTTAATTATTTCTATGTATTCAGGTACTATTTCAACTCCAACATAACTAATGCCAAGTTCCTTCGCTGCCAGCAATGTAGTTCCTGAGCCTGCAAAAGGATCGATGAGAATAGAGTCCTCCGAACGCGGCACAAATATTTCTACTAACTTTCTCATTAGGGCAATTGGTTTCACTGTACAATGAACATTAAAATCTTCGTTTTTATCGCGTTGTATACCTTCTAAAATATTTGATTGAAAACCACCGAAATGATCTTTAGTGTAAAAAAGACCAGTACCGTACTCTAGCAAAGTTTCTAGATAATTATTGACAAGTGGTTTTTGAAGCACACAAATTGCTTCCCATTCATTTCTCAGACAACTGTGCCAACCATCCCATTTCTCAGAATTTTCATATCCTTTCTTCTCCAACTGTTGCTTAATGTTGACACCTTTAGGGATGCCACTCGGTCTTTTATAAACAATAATATCCCTCGCATAGAATCCAGCATTTTCAAGTGCTACTTGTACGTGAGCAACAGTTCGCGTGCTGTTAAAAACTAAAACTGTTGCACCAGGTTTGCAGATCCGAAAAAGCTCCTCACCCCACTCGTAGCACCACTTCTCATAATCCAGAATGTTGTTACGATTCCTTTCATACCATCTTTCGTTTCTGACTCCACCAGCTAAACCGCTGCCATAGGGAATATTCTTAACAAGGGTTTTGCTTTCCTTGCTATTGATTCTTTCCATACGCCTTTGAATTTCTGAGTCGTTCCATTTGTGACCAATAAATTCATAGTTATAAGGTGGGTCAGTGATACAGGCAGAAACGTAATTTTCTGGCAGTGACTTCATCACTTCACGACAGTCACCAATCAATACTTCATTTAAGGGAGTTTTTGTCATTTGTTGGAAAAATCACTCAACATAATACTTATAGTACGCTTTCTAGTTCTGGATTGCCGCAGTTTTACAGTTGAATGAATATTAACCTGCTTTTGCCAAAGAACGAACTGTTAAGATTTCATCAGGGCGGAGAACTTCTACAGTAGAGATTGGGACGGCTATGACTGTCAGAGACTCACCAACAGCATTAAATATTTCCAACAGACAGCCATCTTCACCACCACTAGGATGAGAAACAAAATCAACTAATGTTGCAATATCTCCTGCTTTGAGTTGATATTCTGGTAAGTCACGGGTTAAAGCAACTTGCTGATATAGCTCTAGGGTCATGTCAAGTCTCCTTAAGAGGTTTGAGGGTTACGAATGGTCGATCGCACATATCGTCTTTCTGGGGGCTGATCATAGCCACGATTTGGTTTTTTTGATATCTCCGCTGAAAAATCGAACTAAAGTCGATCGCGAATTTCAGAAAAACCAGCTTCTATTTCTTCCCATGTTGGATAATTACCGTAGCAGAGACTTTGGCACTGCTGTTGATATTCCTTAGCGATCGCTTGGCGTAGTTCTCCTATAGGAAATAGGGCAATGCTGTTGGAAAATGCCAGGTTTTCTGGCGGGTCATATTCTTGTTTGAATGCTTGTTGGCTAAGGAGATCGCAGTCTTGTTTGATGTTACTATATTCTCCACTTGCTAACATTTGCTGAACTTCCGGTGTCTGTGCTAAGCAAAACAGGTCATAATAATGGCGAGTCGCCGATCCTAAAGAAGCTTCTTCGCGCTGGTATTGCCTAACTTTGGCATGAATCGCAAAGAGTTTTTCTACAAAAGTGCGCCGGAAATGCAGCAACGTCATAGGAAAAGGCGATTCATCTTCAGCATTCAGGCTGTCGCCAATTTCGCGGAGAAATTCAGCGAGATAGGAAGACAACGGGACGATTTGCACCGGATAAGTGCCACTGCGAGTTCCCATTTCTAGAAATAGCCGATCGCTCATTGTCCCCACCCCAGCAAATTGTTGAGAGTAGTTGAAATAGCTGTGCCGATAGATGCCCCGCTTCGATTGAGATTGGCTTAATGTTAATTTCGGATGCTGAATAACGGCAGTTTCTATTGCTTTCAACTCTTTGTCAGCTCGACTTTCTCCCAAGCGCGGGGTAAACGCATCTCGGTTTAAAAATAAATCAATGTCTTCGGAGAAGCGTTCGATCAACTTCCATCCTTTTGAAAGGCTCGTTCCTCCTTTAAAGATAACTTGAGTTGACCACTGAGTCGCTACAATTCGCAGCGCCTCAGTAACATAGTAATCTTTTTCGATAAATGCTTCGGTAAGATCGAGGTTGCTAAAGTGTTCTCTGGCTGCAAGAATAGCATCTCGAAAATCGGGAGATTCGCAAAGTTTCATTTTGCTTGCCACTCTTTTGCATAATGCAGATTCCTCAGTAACCCAAAGTCAAATCTGGAAATCGGGTTTAAGCTTTGGCGGAGTTTTTTGAGGTGCTGGTGGCTTTTACCAAGTTCTTGACCAATTGCCCCTAACATCGATCGCACGCGGGGAGGTTCAGCATCTGCTACCGCTACTAAGCGTTCAAATCGATCGCCCTCACGGAAGCAATCAAGCAGGCGTTGCTTAGTTTCTTCGGGTGATAATTCGCTCAACTTTGCCCTGGATCTCAACAAATCCAGCAACGCCGCTTCTGTGTTAGATAGATGTTTCCAGGTTTCGGGCCTGCGGGTGTGAACTTTCGTGCGATCGCCGATAATGGTACGGGGAATGCTATTAGCTGAAGTAGCAAACTCACTTTGTATCGAATTTTGAGTAGTGAATCCCAAGAGATTAGCAGCGCTAAGTCCAGCCGGATGAAAGGTTTGGGCCACTGGCAACTTTTGAATCTCACTTTGAGAGGGGCGGCTGCGGCCAAAGCGGGTTTGGCGGGGTCGATAATAGAGTCCTTTACTGACTCTTTCTAGTGTTCCTGCTGCTACCATGCGGGAGAGGGTTTTGCAGACAGCAGTTGGCGGTAGTCCAGAAAAGTCAGATAGCCGCCAGTAGCCTTCGCCCTGTTTTTCTATTTGCTGGTGAATCAGTGCGGAAGTATTAACTCGAATTGTTTTCATGGCTTGAATTTAATACCTAGCCTTACTTCCATTATGATTGGCACTGGGCGTGTTGTCAAGTTTTTGTGCAAAAAAACTTGACTTTTTAGGTAAAGTGTGATGATATGGGCAGTTTGCCGATCGCACATATCCCCTTTCTGGCGGCCCAGGAGATTTTAGACCAATGCGAGGTCAGGGATAGGGTGGGTAGTGCGTGAGAATAGTTATAAGGAAGTTTCGCGGTTACGGTTGCATCTTGCGTCACCGCCCTTGTTTTGGGGATTCGCCCGATTTTTGAGGCGGCGATCGGGTAAAAATGTGGTTGAACTGCGTGAAATGGTAAGGTGTTCTACAGACGATGCGATCGACCTAGCGCCTAAAACAAGCAGCGGCTAGTAACCTCGCTCGCTCGCGGATAACCTTGTTTTTGTAAGTATGAAGTTCAAGACTGTAAAAGAAGTTATATCCTGGAAAAACTTTATACTAGATGGTGAAATATATGATTTATCACATCTTAATGCTGACTGGGTTGAAGATCTCGACAAAAGAGACGAAAAAAATATAATCACGTACAACTTTATAGTAACTTATGGTTTACATTGTTTTACTAAAGATTCTGATGATATTTCTAGCGAAGAATCACAGTTATTCATGTAGAATGGGCCGAGAGAGGCTAGAACATTTAATTTTGAAAGATACCAACTCTCAAAGCAATTACCCAATATTGTCAAGTCATTGGGCGAGAAGGAAACGTTAGTTTGTCACGCTGGGTATGGAAAATTTGCCATCGTTAAAGTTTTGGATTCAAACGGTATAGAGGTTAAGTATTTCGTTGCTTTTGCAGCATTCAGAGAAAGTAAAAGGCTAAGATTACACATACACAGTGCTTATCCTATATACGAAGGCATAGGTAAAGTGAAAAAAGTGGGCTTTTTCG
>JAJAYT010000487.1 GCA_026786085.1 Microcoleus sp. CAN_BIN18
CTCAAGAAAACAACGTAATTTCAACGGCCCACTCTTCAACCCCTCTGAGCTCGGGTTTTGTCTGTATAGGCGCGAATTCCATTCGCCGGATTTTCTTCAACCCCTCTGAGCTCGGGTTTTGTCTGTGTAGGCGCGAATTCCATTCGCCGGATTTCCTCAAGAAAACAACGTAATTTCAACGGCCCACTCTTCAACCCCTCTGAGCTCGGGTTTTGTCTGTATAGGCGCGAATTCCATTCGCCCGCTCTTCTGGCTCTTCTGGCATTCATCTCACGCCAAATCAAAGATTAAGACGTGAGATGAATTTCCGAGTTAACGGCTCATAACTTCGGCAAGTCCAGCAATCAATCGCAGATTGTCCGCCCTAGAGCGCACGGCTACCCGAAAAAATTGATCGCCCAACTCAGGAAAACTCAAACAATCCCGAATCAAAATCCGGTGACGTTCCAACAGAGTTTTTTGAATCAGAGAAACCGAGATTGACGACTCAACTAACAAGAAATTAGCCGCACCGGGAAACGGCCGCAAACCAGGTAAATTAGCCAAACCATCAAATAACTCTTGGCGAGCCACAGGTAGCCAATCCCAGGTTTGTTGCTCAAAAACAGTATCTCGCACCACAGCAGCAGCCGCCGCCGCAGCCAAAGTATTCACAGGCCAAGGATCGCGCTGCAACTGCCAGCGGCGGAGGATATCGGGATTCCCGATCGCACAACCCATCCGCAGTCCCGGTAGAGAATAGAATTTAGTGAGCGATCGTAAAATCACCAAATTCGGAAATTCCTCAACCTCCGCGATCAAACTTTCCTGCTCAGACGGCGGTAGGAAGTCCATAAAGGCCTCATCTACCACCACCAAAGCCAACCTTTCCAAATAAGGCCGTATCGCCTGCCTACCGAACAGCAAACCCGTAGGATTGTGCGGGTTGTTCAGTAGCAAACCTCGATCGGCATCAACCAGAGGAACTGGGAGAGACAAAATAGGGGAGACAAAGGAACGGTTAAAAACCGACAAATTATCCCTTACTAATTCATTCTCAATTACTTGTTTAGGCACTGGCAAAATGCCTGTTCCACCAGAAAATTCATCTCTTGTGGAATGGGCATCTTGCCCGTTTTTGATCATGGTGCAAGATGTGAGATCCAAAGGACAATCCAGCACCTGCGCGCCGAAAGCCAAAAGAGCTCGCGAGTAATCGCCAAAAGCCGGAGTGACCAAATAAGTCGCCTCCAGCTTCGACAAATCAAGAGCCGCCCAAGTCAACAATTCCGCCGAACCATTCCCCGGCAAAATCCAATCCGGGTCAACATTCAAAGCCTCACCCAAAGCAGCCCTCAGCTCTCCATAATCCGGGTCTGGGTAAGCCGTCAGACTGCTTAGGTGCGATCGAATCGCATCAAGAGCCGACTCAGGAGGGCCCAAAGGACTGATACTCGCAGAAAAATCGAGAATAGCAGCAGCAGGGCAGCCCGCCAATGTGGCTGCCCAAGCTAAGTTCCCTCCGTGTACAGGTCTAATCAACGCTCAGTTCACCAATTAAATTTTGGGTTCTTTTGGCGGTGCAACTCTGTCCTTGAACAGCTTGCCTGCGGAAAATGCAGGAACTCTAGTTGCCGGAATTTCCATCTTGTCACCAGTCTTGGGATTGCGACCCTCCCGGGCCTTGCGTTCCCGCGACTCAAACGAGCCAAAACCAACCAGGGTCACTTTGTCGCCTTCGGAGACAGCTTCCATGATTGATTCCAAGGCTGCACTCAAAACAGCATCTGCCTGTTTTTTCGTGACGCTAGCCTTTTCCGCCACTGCATCAACTAATTCACCTTTATTCATTGCGCACTCCTTCTGGGTTTGCAAAACACGTTACATCGACTTAGTTCAACTATGAGCTGTGAGTTATCAACCGCATTGGAGTTTGGGTTTGGAGGTTTCGGTAGTTCCCGATCGCTCCCGTCCGCTTCTCCAATTAAGAACTCCTGCTGGATACTAATTACCCAAGGGTAATTGGTCAGAAAAGGAATTTTTGTTGCTAATTGCTGAAAACCCGACAGCATCTAATTTTCACTGCATTATTCTAAAGTCTTGCCGACCCTTATGGATCGGTGGAACCTTTAATTTATATGGAACTTGCCAACTTTTTTAATTAATACCCAAATTTAGGTAAAAAAAACCACCTCAGAGAGCAAATTTCTCGCCGGGAGTGGATTTGAAATCGGAGTAAAAGGAAAAACCGAAAGAAGAAAATGTCATTTGTCAAGGGCTAAAGCAAAAATTTTTTCTGTCTCCTCTTTTTTTCCACCCGTGTGGCAGGGCTGTTTTATGATCCCGAAGGTCGCCAGGGACTTAAGTCCCTGTCTCATAGCTGAAGTCGTCTGAAGACGACTGAAAGAGTCACTTATAGTTTTTTTGCAGGACTAATGAGTTCTTTAGTCCTCTTTTAGAGGACTTTCGCTATGAGACAGGGGTTTCAACCCCTGTCGGACTGTGGGACTGCCAACAGTCAACAGTCAACTGACTATTGCCTCGGTTGAACTGGTTGATTCCGCTGCAAGAGTTGGCGGGCGTCGGGACTGATGCTGTTTTGGTAGCCAAAGTTCGATCGATCGCTATCATCCAAAATCTGCGGTGTCAGCAACACAATCAACTCCGCCCGCTGGTTGGCCTTATTGGTGCTCCTGAACAGCGAACCGATAATCGGCAAATCTCCCAAAATAGGAATCTTGTTCGCTGTAATCCGTTCTTCGTCGCGGATAATCCCCGACACGATCAAAGTCTGACCGTCCCGCAGGCGAATCAGCCCCGATTGCAGCGATCGCTCGCCCAGCAGCCTGATAGTATTGACGTTCTGGCCAGTCGAAAGGTCTTGAGAGCCGCCCGGTGTCCTGATAATCGGGTTCACCCGCAGAGAGACAAAGCCATTATCGTCAACCCGGTCGATCGCCACCCCCAACTGCAAACCAGCCTTGTCTTTGACAGCCGTCGTTGTGGTGGTACTGGTATTTCCGGTGCTCTGCGTTTGCTGTGTGATGTTAGTAATCACCTCATCAGTAATATTCACATTCGCCGTTTCCCCTTCTTGAACCACTAGAGTCGGATCGGTGAGGATTTTGGCATTATTGCTGGTAATAGTTGCCTGCAACGCCGACAGGAACCTCCTCGGATACTGTAACAGCGGGAACAGGCCGAAAGTCGCACTTCCGACAGAGGTTAGGGCTCCAGTGGTTAAGTCTCTCTCAAACGGCGTGTAATCTGTAACCCCAACTCGCGTGGGGTTATTAGTAATCGGCGCTGTCGGCTGCACGAACAACCCGCCGCCCGGAGCTGTCAAAGGCACGTTAATTAACCTGCCGCTCGGATCGTAGAAAGGAGTCTGGTTCCCTAGGGGGTTATTGACGATCGGCGGAGTCGATCGATTGTTGACACTATTGACATCGGAGGCACTAGCTGGCCGCAAGCCTCCAAAATTGAGACTTGCCGCCCCATTGTCATTGATAAAGAAATTGTTATTAACTCCGAAAGAGAAACTGCTGCTACTTCTATTGTCTCCCGACAAGTTGATATCGATCACCTTGACGTTGACAGCCACTTGACGGCGACGTAAATCTAGCTGAGTCAAGAAAGCTACCGCAATATCAACTTTGCGGGGGTCGCCCACCAAAGTGATCGAATTGAGTCGAGAATCCGCCAGCACCGACAGTCCCCTCAGCAAGAGCGGCCCGCTGCCATCTTTGGCACCGATCGCCTTAATGTCCGGTTCCCGAATTTCCACATCCCGCGCCGTATTTCCCTGGCCCACAGTTTGGATAGTCACCCGAGTAATCGGCAGTTGAGTTTCCGCACCTTGAGCGCTCAAAAAGTTAGCTGCATCAGTCGATCGAACTTGATTGAGCCGCAGAGTCCGAACGATAATATTGCGGGAGTCTAGCGGCAAATTAGATCCCACAAAAATCGTCCGCCCAACGCGGTTCGCTTGCAGTCCGCTAATCCGCAGCACGTAATTAAAAACATCTTGCACCGACTCATTTTCGATGTCCAAAGAAATCTTCGGCCCTTCATCGGCACCTGCCACTCCCGGAGCAGCCGCCGGCTGGCCCGGTTGACCTGGAGCAGCGCCACCGCCTGTAAAAGCAATGTTCAGTCCCGCAGCCCGCGCCAGCAGAGCTAACACGTCACGGACTGGGGCATCCCGCAGCACCAAGCGGGGGATGCGTTCTCCCGAACTCAGTTCAATATTTCCCGCCGCCGGGGCGATGTTAGATACGGAGATATCTCCCAAGGGTGGCGGTACGGCCCGCGACTGGAAAGGCGGAGCCTGATTTGTCTGAGATTGAATTTCGCTGGGGAGGGGCGCGCGATCGTTCCTAGTGACAGTAACTTCGGGATTTGGCAGCATCACGCCTGATGTTTGCGACGTGCGGATTTGGGGAGCCGGCCGGGGAACATTTTGTGGTTGACTCAGGGGCAGTCCCGGAGGCGGCGGGGGCGCAGCTTGGGCAATTTGGGCTTGGTTCGACTGCACATTAGACTGCGCAGTCCCACCCTGTCCGGCAACGTTCAGGACGATGCTTTGGCCTTGTCCCGGAACAATTTGTCCGTTGGGTACTCCGTTGGTTCCTGCTACTACAACGCGGATGCTGTTAGCGTCTACTTGGCTGACTTGTACCGAGGAAATGCCCGGAGCTGGGTTATCTTGCCGGAAGCTGTTGCCTTGGGGCAAGCGGAGCTGGGTGTTGATAATTGTGGCTTGGTAAGTATTGCCGTTGTTGATGGCGAAAACTTGCGGGCGATCGCCCTTTTGGGTCGCCAGCACAATATTTACGCCATTATTGGCTTGACTTACCTGCACTCCTGTGACTTGAGTGGGAGCTGCTAAGACTGGCGCTTGAGCGATCAATGCGATCGCCATGCTGCCGCCGAGTCCTCCACATAACCGTAGATGTAGATCCTGTTTCACGTTCTCTCCTCAATTAAACTGGTTTATTTGTTTTTCGCATTCAGTTTAGAAGCTCGCAACTAAACTGACTGAAAGCTTCTCAATTCGAGTCTCTTTTGAAGGGAGAAGTTAGAAGAAATTCGGTAGCAGGCTAAATTTTAAATTGCCCTATAAAAAACTAATTTTTTTCTGGCATTCATAATTCTTGTTGATTCTACCTTCTATTTTCTAGCTTCTGCCCTGACTATTCTGCTGAAACAGCGACTTTCAAACAATCGTTAATGTCAGCAAAAATCCGGCTATTTAGCAGTAGGACTTGGAGCTGGAGTTGCGGGAGCAACAAGACTCGGAGCCGGAGTTGGCGGCTTTTCTACTTCCTTCAACGGCAGCAGCGCGTGTAAATCAAAAGCCGTTTTGATTTTAGTTGGTGGCTGCTCCACAGGGACTATTCTTCCTTTTAAAAAATCGACTTCCGGTGGCTGAGTTGATGCGAGCAATTCAGATTTTAAATTTCTCACTACCAACAGCGACTGCATCAACTCCAAGTTACGCATAAAATTGCGGGTTTGAGCGAAATTGCCTTCAAACTCTACCTTATATTTTTTGCGTCTCAGCTTGCCAACCAAGGATGGACCAAAGGAGGTATCCGCCAGAATATCTGGGTCTGGAGCTCCCGGCACGGGTGCCGCTCCTGCTACCGGGACATCCGGCTCAAATTTGAGAATTTTAGCCTTGAATTCGTCTCCTGGAACGCCAGCGTTGATTCTATTAACCAGTTGGTTAATGTCAAGCAGTAGCGTGGTAGCGCCTGCGTCGCTGGCAAACATTGCCGTCACATTCGCCCGTCGCTGTTTTGCTTCTTCTTGCTTTGCTTCTGCTTCTGCCTTTTTTTGAATTTGAGCTTGCAGTTGAATTTGTGTTTGCTTGCTTTCAGTAATTTTTTGCTTGATTTCGCTGGCTTTTTGGAATTCTGGCAACACGAACTGAGAGCCCACGTAGCCGGCAATTCCCAGGCCAAGAACGGCGACGCCAATGGCTAGGACTTGGGGTGTCAGCTTAATGCCGAATATTTCAGTCCCTGGCTCTTCTGCTTGTCCCCCGCTGGGAATAAACTCATTTGCTGCTGTCATGGTTTTTTCACCTCTGCTTGTTGTGGTTCTAGCACTCCTTTTTCTTGAAGCGTTTCTATCCGTATTGCTAGCCCGTCGGCTTGCTTGCTACGCAGCTCGGAGAGCAACTGGGAAGCCCCAGTTGGGCTGAGCGTTGTTTCAATCTTATAGTCCACCACCGGCCGAGGTTTGGGAACTTCTGTTGCTGATGCGCCTTGGTTGCGCACTCGGAATGGTGTGGCGTCTTTTAATGTAGCCGCTATTAATCTGGTATTGCTGTTGAGGAAGAAAGGAGAGCGCTCGATTAGCAGCATAAAATCGTTAACTTGAGCAAATGTACTGGCATTGCCTGAAATTTGTACTCTTGCCGCCTGCGGGACGACTGGTGGGGGAACAGCAACAGGGGTAGGGGCGGGGCTGGCTGGGGATGGACTGGCTCCAGGGGAGGCGGCGGGAGTTGCGGCCGGCGGTGGTGGTGGTGGTGCAACGGGGGCGGGACTGGGGTCTATTTGCTCAATTTTGGCAATTTGTACTCCGGTAGGAGTGCGGGCGCTGATGTCTTGCAGCATCGCCGACCAAGGTTTGATTTGGTCGAATACTCCGGCTAATGCTTTGTATTCGGCTGTAACTTTGTCGGTTTCGGTGTTGATGGCTTTGATGACGTTGGCTTGAGTGGTTAACTTTGCCAATTCTTGCTCGATGGCTGCTTGTTCTCCAGCCAACTTGCTATTTTCGCCCGTCGCCCACCACCAGGCCCCCATGACTAGGGCATTGAGGCCGAAGGCAAAGAGCAGCGCCCCAATCATGGCACTCTGATCCTGGATTCCACCGGAACTCTTTCTACCTGGGCTTTTGGCTGCTGTGACGGGTTTGTAGTCGGGACGGTCGTTGAGAAAATTAATATCTAGGCTGTACATGGCTTCACTCGATTTTAGATTTAAATTTGAAATTTTAGATTTTAGACAGAGCGCCAGATTTCTGGTACAAGTGAAGGATTTATTTAGGGAAGAAAAAAATAACTTTCTGCCTTCTACCGAAGGAAGGGGCTGCTTCTGTCTCCGATATTCTACATTTTACCTTCTACTTTTTTCTACCTCGAATATTTTACCTCCTGCCTTCTGCCTGATTGTTTGGGAAGAGATTGTTGTGGCTTTTACCTAAAATTCTCAAATCGGTTTTTCTATCTAAAACTGTTAGGTCAAAGCACTTCCCTCAGTCCTAAACCTAGGGCGACTCCTAAACCTGCTCGCTGTTCTGGGGCAATATCTTGGGTGATTTCGAGTCCTAGGGTTTCGATGGGATCGACTTGAGATGCGGGCAAGCTTAATCTTTGCATAAAAAATTCGTCTAGTTTGCCGATCGCCGCTCCAGGCCCAGCTAACAACAGTTGTGCGACTTCGAGTTCTTCGCTCTGGTTGAGATAAAAGTCTACTGAGCGTCGCAGTTCGTCTGCCAGTTCTCCCAATACTTTAATCATCGCATTTGTGCCTGGATTGGCGTCTCCCGACGCGCCCATTGTGTCTGTTACTGGCAGGGTCATGCCTTGCAGTTCGGTGGTGTCTCTGCTTGGTGGCAGGTTCATGGCTTGGTTGAGGGCGGTCTGGATTTGGTAAGTGCCGATCGGGATGGTACGGTTGAATTGAGGTATGCCGTCCACTACTATAGCTAACTCGGTGCTGTCAAATTCTATAGCGGTGAGAACTGCGGCCTCTTGGGACGAAAATTGTTGCAGTTGGTCTTTGAGGGTGCGGATCAGGGCAAAGCTGGTTACTTCTAGTACGTCTATATCCAGTCCGGCTTCTTTGAAGGTTTCGATGTATGTGTCGGTAACTTCTCTACGAGTTGCTACTAGCACAACTTGTACTTTTTCTACGCCGTCGTCATCTACAAATAAGCCAATTTTTTGATAGTCTACATCGGCGTCTTCCCTAGGAAATGGCAAGTACAGTCCTGCTTCTGCGTTCATGTAGTCCCGCAATTCTTCTTCGTTGAGTTCTGCGGGAACTGGAATTAAACGGATGACGGCTTCTCTACCAGGAATGGCTGTAGCTACGCGCTTGGCTTTAATTTTGTTTTCTGCCATGACGGCACGTATTAGTTCGGCAATTCCAGGCGGATCGACTATTTGCCCTTCTTGTACCATGTCTTCTGGAACTTCTATTGAAGCCAAAGTGGCTAGTTTTAGTCCCTGAGTTTTCTTTTCGAGCTGAATGATGTTGATGCGGTCTGGGGCTATTTCGATCCCGATTCCTGGCTTGCGTTTGTCAAGTAGACCTTTAATCAAGTTAACCATGTGATTGGGTCGCGGGTAATTGCTATTTTTTTATTTTGTGGTTGGCTGGCCTGATTCAGCAACGCCGGGTGTTGGATAATTGGTTTCCAACTACCACAGGAGTGCTGTAATCTCGGTATCTTGCGGTAGCTGCGCGGAACTGTTTGTGTTCCACGATCGCCCGTTCCGATTTTATGCTATCCAATTTACTTGACAATAGCTATTCTGCTGAAAATGTCAACTAATTTTAGCTCGATCGACCGAAAAACCATTGATTCTACATCAAAACCGACTCTCTCTCTCGGGATCCCGGGCACAAAACTCTGTTTCGGACTTGATGCTTTTTTCTCTAACGGTTCCCATGATTATCAAATTAAATTCTATGAAACGTAAATCTTGGCAACTGTTTGCTGTTTTTGGGCTGGTAGGGCTGCTGCTGACTGCGGTGGTGAGTTGTAGCAAGCCTGCTGTTAATTCCCAGACACAGAATTCGGCGGCGATCGAATTCTGGACTATGCAGCTACAACCTCAGTTTACTGACTATTTCAACCAGACGATCGCCGATTTTGAAGCGCAAAATCCGGGGGTGAAGGTGCGCTGGGTGGACGTGCCTTGGTCGGCGATGGAAAGTAAGATTTTGGGGGCAGTGGCGGCGAAAACTGCGCCGGATGTGGTGAACCTGAATCCTGATTTTGCTTCGCTGTTGGCGGGGCGCAATGCTTGGTTGGATTTGGACTCGCGGATTTCGGAGCAAGTTCGATCGACCTATTTGCCCAATATCTGGAAATCTGGTGTCCTCGATAGTAAAACTTTTGGCATTCCTTGGTATCTCACAACTGGGGTGACAATTTACAATACCGATTTGTTTAAAAAAGCTGGAATTACTAAGCCTCCTGCTACTTATGCAGAGTTAGCTCAAGTCGCGAAACAGGTGAAAGAGAAGACTGGAAAGTTTGCTTTTTTTGTAACTTTTGTACCGGAAGATTCGGGGGAAGTTTTGCAGTCTTTGGTACAGATGGGTGTTACTTTGGTTGACGCTCAAGGGAAAGCGGCTTTTAATACCGATCGAGGTAAAGCTGCTTTTCAGTATTGGGTTGACTTATATAAGGGCGGATTTTTGCCAAAGGATGTTTTGGTTCAAGGCCATCGTCGGGCGATCGAACTTTATCAATCTAGGGATACAGCTTTGTTAGGTTCTGGGCCTCAGTTCTTAAAGGCGATCGCGGAGAATGCTCCTAGTATAGGTAATGTTTCGGCTGTTGCACCTCAAATTACGGGTGAAAGTGGCAAGAAGACTGTAGCGGTGATGAATTTGGTCGTCCCTCGCGACAGTAAGCGCCCTGACGATGCGGTCAAATTTGCCTTGTTTATGACTAATTCTCAGAATCAATTAGCTTTTGCGAAGGCGGCTAATGTTTTGCCTTCTACGCTTGAGGCTTTGGGGGATAGTTATTTTAAAAGTGTAGCTGCTGATGCGACGGCGGGCGATCGGGCTCGGATTATCAGTGCTTCTGGGTTGACTTCGGCTGAGCTGTTGATTCCGCCTCTGAAGGATGTTAAGAAGTTGCAAAAGGCGATTTATGACAATTTGCAAGCGGCGATGTTGGGGGAGAAGTCGGTAGAGCAGGCTGTGGCTGATGCTGCTGTGGCTTGGGATCAAAGGTAGGGCATTGGGCATTGGGCGAGAATCTTTTTTGCGATCGCCCCTTGCTTCTAAGGTTGAATTGTCCAGTCTTCCTGCACTAAACCAGGCACTTGCGAAAAATCTCGGTAGTTGCGCGTAACGAGGATAGCATTATTAGCAAGTACAATAGCAGCCATCCGCAAATCTTGCGTGCCGATGCGTATTCTTTGACGCCGGAACTCTGTGTAAATAGTGAAAGCATTCTGGTCAAATTTCAGAATGTTGAGAATTTTGAAATCATCTAATGTATCCCATAAACTGGTGTAAGCCAATACTAATTTGTCCGCTTGCGAAGGTGCCGAAGCCTTTCTGATAACATCGAACCAGCCGCGAATTACTTCCTCTACTGTTACGATAGTTACAGCAAGGTTTTCTTCGTTAACCTCGACCCGCTGCACCATCATTGGATGATTCTTTCGCCAAAGGGAGAAACAATCCGTATCAAGTATGTATCGGCTCATTTTGTCTCAACCGCAGCGTCAATTTGACTATAATAAGCTTCGGTTTCTGCATCGAGTTCGCGGCGATATTCTTCTATGTGTGCCAATACCTCATCGTATTGCGGATCGTTTTCATACTTACCAGCTAACCTCACCCAAGGATTGTTCGATCGACTAGAAGTGAGTTTGACAGAGACGATTTCTGCTTCGGCTAGCTGGGCATTTACTAAATCGTGAAGGTTTTGCAGTGCTTGCGATCGCGTTTCGCCAAAAGCTTTACATTCGGGCCATCCCAGCAACGCTGCACTGACTGTTCTGTCTGATTCGTTTTTAATGATTATGTGAGCAGTTGAGCTGTCGAGGTCGCCCCCAAAGTTAGTGCGATCGGCTGCGCGAATGTCGCAGGTAGCGTTACCTGTTAAGAGTGTTTTTGTCTTGACTATCTGCTTGGTGTTTTCCTGGCGCGGATTTTCTCTTTCTTCAATGATAATCCCGTCTCCTTTGAGAACCGCGTCATAAAATTTGGCCATGTTTACTCTATGCTTGGTGTTTTCCTGGAGTAACTTTTCTATTACTGGCCCGATCGCCGAGTCACCAACTACCTTGACTGTAGAATAATCGATGTTTTCCTGACGCTGCTTGATTATGTTTCGCCTGAAAAGCTCGTCAAATAGTAAAGTTTGCTCTTGGGCTGGCAAAGCTTCTATATATTCAATTAGCGTTTGCACCGATATAAGGCTGCTCATAAACTTCTATCTCTAAATTTTTATAAACTCACTTGTATTGTAACAAATGGACACCGATGAATTCGGGATGTTTTTGAATTGGGATGTGCGATCGCAAATTGCCTGATTTTTTTCGGTCTATCTATTGCAATTTAGATGGATTTGCTATACTATAGTATCATGGGAATCTGTGCGGCCATATAAACTAGCTGTGCCTTGAGTCTGAAAGAATTTTAACCGCAGATGATGGCAGATTAACGCGGATGGACGCTGATGAAGATGGGAAATATTTAAGGTTGGGATGTTTGTTGTTTCAGGAAGTGTCCGACTAGGTAAAGGGAACCGCAAAGCACTGTTAAGTTTTCGTTTGCAACAGCCGCGTCTAAAGCTGTTGTTAAGTCGGGGAAGGCTTGACAGAGGCTTAATTCATGGCAGATAATTTCAGCGGTGGCTGCTAATTCTGCGGGGGATGCGGAGTTTTGATCGGGTACGGGAACTAGATAAAGCCGGTCGCCCTTTTTGAGTAATGCTTGTAAGATATCATCACAGTCTTTAGTCGCCAGAATGCCGATTACCCAGTTAACGGGGAAGTTTTGATTTGTAGGGGCGGGTTTAGAGAATGAACTTTCAGAAGCAGAGGCAATTTCTGTGCAAAACCCGCCCGATTGTTCGTGCGTGCGATCGAGATTATCGACATACTCGCGCAATGCAATGGCTGCGGCTGGATTGTGAGCTCCATCTATTAATATTTTCTGGCTTTTCCAAGTTGTCTGTTGGAGTCTTCCAGGCCATTCGGTTTTGGCTATACCGTTTTGGATAGCGGTTTCGGAAATTTGCCATCCTCTGTGTTGGAGAGTTTCGAGGGTTGCGATCGCAATTGCTGAATTCATCAGTTGAATTTTTCCCAGCAGTGGCAATCCATATCTTACCTTAGCACTATTTTGGTTTAACTGATATTCTGCGAATCCTTGTCCTAAATCTATGGCTGGTTTTACCCAAGTTGCAGGACAGTCTAATTCTTGGATGCGTTTTTCTACTACTATTCTAGCAGATTCTGGCAATTCTCCAACAACTACCGGACAATTTGATTTGAGAATTCCAGCTTTTTCCCCAGCAATATCAGCGATAGTCGGGCCGAGGATTTGCCAGTGATCAAGACTGATAGAAGTGATGACACTGACGATGGGAGTTTCGCAAACATTAGTCGCATCTAATCTGCCGCCCAATCCTGTTTCTATCACGGCAATATCTGCTTTTTGTTCTGCGAAATACAGCCAAGCCGCAGCGGTGATGATTTCAAATTGAGTGGGAGTTTCGGTATTACCTTCAGCAGCGCAGACAACTTTTTCTAGACACTGTTGCAATGCTGTTGTAGAAATCGGTTTTTGGTTGATGCAAATTCTTTCTGTCCAATCGATTAAGTGCGGAGACGTGTAGCGCCCAACTCGATAGCCTGCTGCTGTGAGTGCGGATGAGAGATAAGCGCAAACGGAACCTTTGCCATTTGTGCCGGCAACGTGGATAATGGGTACTTGTTTGTGGGGGTTGTCTAGTTTTTCGAGGACTTGGTGAATTCTTTCTAGGCCGAGGTGTACGCCGAAGTGTTGGTATGATTGGAGGATGGAGTTTGCATTCATTGATTATTTCCCAGTCCGCGCAGGCGGACTTAGTTTGTGTAGTAGCGATTTCAATCGCCTAGTCGTTTATGAAAATCATATCTCTGTTTTCTGGTTGCGGTGGCTTGGATTTGGGTTTTCGCTTGGCTGGGTTTAATCCGGTTTGGGCCAATGAATATGATCAGTCTATTTGGGATACATATAATTTTAACCATCCTGAAACTATTTTAGATAAAAGAGATATCAGAAAAATCAATTCTGATGAAATTCCTGACTGTATTGGGATTATCGGCGGGCCTCCGTGTCAAAGTTGGAGTGCGGCGGGCGCGAAACGCGGGATTGATGACAGTCGAGGTCAACTTTTCTGGGATTATATCAGAATTGTGCGCGATAAGCAGCCTTTGTTTTTTTTAGCTGAGAATGTCAGCGGTATCTTAGCGCCCAGAAATCAGGATGCTTTCACTTATATATTATCGCAGTTTGAGGAAATTGGGTATCTAGTTTCATTCCAGTTGGTGAATGCTAAAAATTTTGGTGTTCCGCAAGATAGAAAAAGGGTAATTGTTGTGGGTTATCGGGAGAATCTGGGTTTTGGTTTTGAGTTTCCCGAACCTGGAACCGATGTTTTGACGCTCAAAGATGCGATTTTTGACTTGCAGGCTGAACCAATTCTAGTTAATGGTAAACTAGATAATTATCACGATTCTATCGCGAATCATGAATGTGCAGATTTAGGATTTTCGAGCATTTATATGTCGCGGAATCGAGTTAGAAGTTGGTGCGAACCTTCTTTTACAATTCAGGCAAGCGGCAGACACGCACCTCTGCACCCTCAAGCTAGTAAAATGATTTTAGTTGGCAAGGACAAGCGCATTTTTGACCATAATTCGCCTCAGCCTTACCGTCGGCTTTCTGTGCGAGAGTGTGCGAGAGTTCAGACTTTCCCGGATGACTTTATTTTTAAGTACAAGTATATTGCTGACGGCTACAAAATGGTCGGCAATGCAGTACCTGTTAATTTAGCTAGGATGTTGGCAAAAAATATTTATGCAGATATTTCCGCCTTCTGAAATAGATAAGACGGCGGTTGAAACCGCCCGGTCTTCTTTAATGATATCAACGCTTACGCATCAAGACCAAAGAAACCGGGTTTTTACCTAATCTGTTGGCTATAACGAAATATTTTCGTAAAAAACCCGGTTTCTAACTCCTCGAAGTCCTAGATGTAATATCAATTTAGGTGATAAAACTCTGCTATTATATGAGATTGCGGTGCGTGAATGCTGAGACTTTCTACTACTGCACAAATCTATTCACTGTCACGCACCGTACATCGCTTTGAAAGTAGATTATCGATCGCCCTTAGCATACAATATATCGAGCTTTAAGAACGTTTGCAGCAGCGCATTCGCCCCCTGAGTACACTGTTCGGGCGAAGTATACTCATCTTCTGCATGGCTGATACCGCCGCGAGAAGCCACGAAAATCATCCCCATATCGGTAAAGCGTCCGATTTCTTGAGCGTCGTGTCCGGCGCGACTGATTAAATGCCTGTAACTCAAGCCTAATTCTTGACAAACTTCTACAATTGCCTTCTGAATCTTTGGTGCTGCTAATGTTGGATCTACGTGCAGCAATTCAGTGATTTTGATTTCGGTTTGGGTGGCAGAAGCTATTGCTTGAAACTCCAATTTCATTTGGCTTAATAACTGTTCCAAATTAGTTTTAGACAAATCGCGCAAGTCGATTTTAAACTCTACTTTTCCCGGCACAGTATTCGTAGCATTCGGCCACACAGTTAAGTAACCTACCGTTGCTACTTGTTCCCCCGGTGTTTCTACTGCCAGTTTGTTGACTGCTAATACCATCTGGGAAGCGGCTACTAAGGCATCTTTTCTCGCGTGCATGGGTGTCGAGCCGGCGTGATTGGGGCGGCCCGTTACCGTCACTCCCAGGCGGTACTGTCCGACAATTCCTTGTACTACTCCTATGCAGTCGCCCGTACTTTCTAATACGCCTCCTTGTTCGACGTGCAATTCTACAAATGCTACTATTTCTTTGGGGTGGCGTTTTGCCTCGGCAATTTTTGACCAATCTCCGCCAATTTGTGCTAAACAAGTTTCTATGGAAGTGCCATCGCTGCGGCGGTAATATTCGGGGTTGTTGACTGTGTTTCCCGCCATCGCTTTGCAGCCGATAACGGTGCTTTCTTCGTCGGTAAATACGATCGTCTCGATCGCGTGTTCCAAGCGTACCCCATTTTCGTGCAACACGCGCACGACTTCAATTCCTGCCAAAACTCCCAAAACTCCATCGTAATGGCCCGCCGTGGGAACGGTATCAATGTGAGAACCGGTTGCTAGTGCGGCACCTTCTCGCAATCCGGCGTATCTGCCAATGGTATTTCCGGCTGCGTCAATCCGAACTGTCATCCCTGCTTCTATCATCCAAGACTCAACGAGTTTGCGCGCGAGCAAATCTTCTTTGGTAAAAGCTACTCGACTGACGCCTCCTCCCGGCAATTTGCCGATTTCGGCGAGTTCGGCAATGCTGTGGTTGAGGCGCGAACCGTTGACTGAAAGTGCTAGTGTAACTGTCATTTCGCATTCTCCTATTATGGGAAATTTAATCAGGCGATCGCTCTTGTACGATCGATCGTGTAACTAATTGTTGTATACTGTATGCAATATCAGTTAAATCTGTACAATAATGTAGTCTTGCCTACAAAAGGCGATCGGCTGTAGCACTTAAACTGCTGGAGGCAAACACAGCACGCAGCATAGAGCGATCGCAGCGATTTAACTGTAGAAAAAAGTACATTTTTATCGATCGGGTGATATGAATCAAACAGCAATTGCAGGAAAACGAGTATTTATTTGCGGTTCCGCCCTTCGCGGCCAGCCTGACAACAAAAACCTCGGAGATGCCAAGTTCATCAGAGAATCAAAAACACGTCCGATTTACCGCTTGCACTCGGCAGAAAACGGCTGGCATCCTGCAATTTACGAAGTGAATACTGGAGGCGTATCAATTCCGGGAGAAGTATACGAACTAACTCCAGAAGACTTTGAACAGCTTGCAGTCGGCGAGCCCCCACATATGTATCCATCCGATGTGATTTTGGAAGATGGGGAAGTATTAACAGCTTTCCTCTACCCCCGCGAGTTAGTGGAGAAATACCAATGGGAAGATATTTCCGATCGCGGTGGATGGGCCGCTTATAAAGCAGGTTCGTAATCAAGACTTTAGTCCTTCTGAGAAACCATCGGTTTGTGATATTCATGCCAGTGTCGGGCAATATCAATACGGCGGCATATCCAAACCCTTTCATGCTGCTGTACATAATCCAAAAAACGCGCTAAGGCCGCCGCCCGCCCCGGCCTCCCCGCCAAGCGACAATGCAGCCCCACACTCATCATCTTCGGTGCAGTCTCGCCCTCGGCGTAGAGTACATCAAAGGCATCGCGCAGGTAAGCAAAAAACTGATCGCCAGAATTAAACCCCTGACTCGTCGCAAACCGCATATCGTTATTGTCGAGGGTATAAGGAATTACCAAGTGAGGTCGATCGCCCTCGTACACCCAGTAAGGCAAATCATCCGCGTAGCTGTCCGCATCGTAGAGAAAACCGCCTTCTTCGACTACTAGCTTGCGGGTGTGGGGACTCGTGCGCCCCGTATACCAGCCGAGGGGACGGCTGCCGGTAACTTGGGTATGAATGGCGATCGCCCTTTGCAAATGCTCCCGTTCCGCCTCTTCCCCAAAATACTTATAATCGATCCAGCGGTAGCCGTGACTGGCAATTTCCCAATCAGCCTCCAACATCGCTGCAACGGCTTCGGGATGCCTTTCTAAGGCCATCGCCACGCCGTAAACAGTCACCGGTATCTTCCGAGAAGTAAACATCCTGTGCAGCCGCCACAAACCCGCCCGACTGCCGTATTCGTAACACGATTCCATATTCATGTGCCGCAGTCCCGATAGGGGCTCGGCGACAATCTCTGACAGAAATGTTTCCGAAGATCCATCGCCGTGGAGGATGCAGGTTTCTCCGCCTTCTTCGTAGTTGATCACAAATTGCAGGGCTAGGCGTGCGCGATCGGGCCATTGAGGATTGGGAGGATTTTGCCCGTAACCTACTAAGTCTCTGGGATAATTTGCTGACATATAATGATGCTTTTTGTGATTAGATTTATTTCAATAGACTTGAATTGAAAAAGTTATTTTAATCAATTTTTAGGACGGGCTAGAAGCCCATCCCACAAGAAAAGAATTGTGGGATGGGCTTCTAGCCCGTCCTAACTATTTTTTCAAAAGGTCTAATTTATCTATTTTACCATCTTGCTTTTCTATCTCCTGAATTTCTTTAATTACCCGCGCTTTACTGGCGATTAAATGCTCTTTCATCACTTGCTGAGCTTGGGCTGCATTCTGTTCGCTCACAGCTTGATAAATCCGGCGGTGTTCGTTGCGAATTTCCAAGACTCCCGGATTGTATTCCATCGTGCGAAGCCGCACTAAGATCATTTTATCAAACACCTGATCCAATAAAGTTACTAACCAAGGATTGCCGGAACTTTGTGCTAGCAAGCGATGAAATTGGTAGTCAGCGTAAAGCAATTGATAATTTGTCAATTCGCTCGATCGCTCCGGTGCGGTACTTTCTGCCTGCTGCACTAGGGAATCTAATTGTTGCAATTGAGCCGGTGTAGCATTTTGGCAGGCCCCGGCCGCCGATAGCTGTTCCAAAGCAATCCGACAATCATAAAGATCCGCTGCATCGGCGATCGACAAAGTAGCCACGCGCAATCCATGATGCGGATCTGCCGTCACTAAATTCTCTCGTTGCAGTTGACACAAAGCCTCTCTCACCGGAGTTCGGCTGACGTTTAGCATATCTGCCAGTTGTGTTTCTATCAGGCGTTCTCCTGCCGCTAATTCCCCCGATAGGATAGCAGTTCGGATAGCTTGATAAGTTTGTTCGTGGAGAGATTGAGTGCGGCGAATCGCGCGAAATGAAAGAGCCAAAATCAGTTATCCTTAAGTTAAAACTAAAGTGAATTCAATATTGTTATAAATTGTTGATTCAGCCTCATCTCTAGAATTTGTCCGTTAGATAACAAGAGGTTTTGGCTGCCTCATTATCAATGATACCTCACAGCGGCGTTGCTACACCAGATATGTCTAGATTGTACGCCACAACTGTAGGGACACGGCA
>JAJAYT010000488.1 GCA_026786085.1 Microcoleus sp. CAN_BIN18
AAATTGGAGCAAGAATTAAGATTGTAGGTGCACAGTGGAACGAAAAAAATGTGCCTCAAATTTTAAGACTCAGATGTGCATATTTAAATAACGACATTAAACTAAGTATTTCTGCTTAGTTAAAAAGCGGGATGCTCCCTTAAAATTTAAAATATGACTCCATTTGTTCCTTTATTATTGAAAAAAAATTGTTCGGGACTTCTTTGAGTTCCAGGGAAAGGAGAAATAATTAGCCTGATATGAGGTTTTCGCCGTCGCTTAACAATCCCTAAATCTTGATTTTTCTCGGCGGCCAAATACTTAACTAGTACAGGTCGGCGTAAGTAAACAGACTATATTTGTTGTAGAATAGCATAGTTAGGTTAGACCCGTTTCGGTAGGCGATCGAGGAGTCAGATATGGCCTGATTAATGCCTAAAATATTAAATTTAAGCGATGGCGAGCGTCATCAACTGTACCAGTTGATTAACAGACACAAAACGCCACAACAGATCGTGCTACGAGCCAAAATAATTCTCATGGCATCTGATGGTCAAAACCATCGTGAAATAGCCCGAAGCCTAGAGATTAATCGGCAGATGGCTCGTTTATGGCGAAACCGATGGTTGGAGAGCGAGGGAAAAAACTTATCGATTTTGCAAAAATTACAAGATCAAGAGCGTGTTGGCGCACCAGCAAAATTTAGCATGGAACAAGTAACCGAGCTATTTGCAATGGCCTGTTCCTCACCGTCCGATTATGGACGACCAATAAGTCATTGGACGGCTAGAGAACTGGCAGAAGAAATCATGAAACAAGGCATTATTGAAAGTATATCAGTCCGTCATGTTGGCAGATTATTAGAAGAAGCAGAACTTAAACCACACGCCTCGCGCTACGGGTTAACCCCCCCCTGTAGATGAAGAATTTGATGCAAAAGTTGCAGACATTACAGGCTTATATCTGACTGCGATTGAACGTAGTCAAAATGGAGAACACACTATATCTGTTGATGAAATGACAGGAATTCAAGCTATTGAACGTCTCGAAAAAGACTTACCAATGCGACCCGGAAAAGTGGCAAGAAGAGAGTTTGAATATATTCGTCATGGCACGCAGACCTTGATAGCCAATTTCAATATTGCTACGGGTAAGATTATCGAGCCAACTTGTGGAGATTCGAGAACAGAATCGGATTTTGTACTCAATATTCGTCAAATCATTGAAACTGATCCAGCCGCCCCAAAATGGCATCTGATCATGGATTGTTTGAATACTCACCAATCTGAATCACTGGTGCGTTTGGTCGCAGAAAAAGAAGGCTTAGATATCGACCTCGGTATTAAGGGGAAAAGTGGCATACTTCAATCCATGAAATCCCGCGCTGTTTTTTTAAGTGACCCAACACATCAAATTGTTTTCCATTACACACCCAAACATTCTTCATGGCTTAATCAAATAGAGATTTGGTTCAGCATTTTGGTGCGGAAATTGCTCAAAAGAGCAAGTTTCACCAGTCAGTACGATCTGAAAAATCGCATCCTCAATTTTATTAACTACTTTAATCAAACAATGGCCAAACCTTTTAAGTGGACATATAAGGGTAAAGTCTTGGCTGTTTAATGGTTTGTTTATTTACGCCGACCTGTACTAGGTCAGAAGCTAATCCTTTTTGATAGGCAACCGAAAAATGATACATCCCCCGATAAATCATTTCTAATGAAATCCGTTCAATTGGTACTCCTAATTCATCCGCGACAGCATCTCCCAAGTCTACTAAAACTGCATAAAATAGCCAAGTAGCCCAGATTTGCAGCTTGATTCCGTTTAATGAACCTGTCCATAAATAGCTGAGATTTAATAATCTTTTTACTGTACAAAATGCGTCTTCAATTCGCCAGCGTCTTTGATATAAATCTGCTACTACATAGGGGGGTAATATTTCTGGTTCTCGGACACTTGTTAGATAAGAACGCCAGGAAGTCTTGGAACGAATCTGTACTAATCTTATCGTCAAAGCTGGTGTTTGTTTTGTGCCTGCACCTATTTTAATTATTTGATCCTTGACATCATAAGTATTGGTTAATATCCGCTCGACTTGATAGGATGCACCTTTCTTGATTCGAGTTATAAATCCAATTTCTTGGTCGATGAGTTTTTGCCAAAAAGCGAAGTGATAGAAGCCTCGATCCAATAACAGCAAGGTTTTTGGCTTAACTGTTTTTAGTAAATCTTCTACGAACATGAGTATCTGCTTGTTTGGGATTTGTCCAAAACCAAATTTCTTCGGGAAGATGAGTTACTAGGTCTATTATTACTCCCATTTTTCCGGATAATTGACCAATTGGCACATCTGATAAACTTTGTAGCTTCTTAAATAATGCTTCTAATGTTGAGCCATCAGCTATCCAGATGTTTTCAAAGTTTTTTAAGGCAAATTGTACGCTATCTGGAAGGGGTCTTGATTTTCTTGTCAACCATTTCTGACGAAAATGAGGTAGTAATTCTTTAAATACTCTTTCAAATAAAATTGCTGGAAAAGTTAAAAATCTGACTGATAATGCTTGTTGACTAATCTCTTGCGGCTCACACCATAGAAATCCCTCTCTATTTAATAATCTGGTTAATTCTGTTACTCCTGCTACATTTCGCCATAAGAGGCTTAATATTGCTGCCATCATTAATGGTAATGTCAGAATTCTATCTCTTAAATTTAGTTGGCGATAAAAAGTTTTTTGGGCAGCCATTGCTGGAATTAATAAATCTTCCAGGTGATTCGCGATTGCTTCATTTTCTATTTGGGGACTATTTTTTTTCTTTGCATGGTCTCGGTTAATTCGTTTTTTACTACTCATAACGGGTTCAACTATGACTCAAATGCTTGCCAGATAGATGTTTCAGCCTATTTTACCTTTTTTTGTCTACCCCCTTGACAATTTGCACTTTTTCTTAACTTGTCACAAATGGTCTGGTTATAGTTCTCAGAGACCTCCGGGAATGCCTACCCTGGTTCACGGACTCCGGCTATTTGAATCCATCTTTTTGGGGTGGAAACTAGCTCATAATCCACTTGTGTGTACACGGTAGCCAAGCGAAGCTAGGGTGGATCTAGATTTAATAGTCAAACAGGATTCTCTGACTAAATTTCACCTTAAGTTGACAGAAAGAAGGACACTGGCGTGTCCCTACAATTAATCGGGCGTAGTCCAAGGGCACGTGCAGTCTCTTCACTGATCATTCCGACGCAGCCGGAATTGATCATGGTCGGCGCAGGCGTACTTCCTTTGACAAGGAGCAGTTTCAACCGCCGAATGACTAAAGACTTCTTCGGAAAAAAAAGCCCGGCTCTGAATATCAGAGCCGGGCTTTTTTTTTAAATAGAATCCCAGGCATCGAGCTATTTTCTCAGGCAGTGACCCGCCAAATATCTTCGCCACCGCAGCGTTTAACAACCGAGTTCGGGATGGAATCGGAGTGGTGCCACTGCGTCATAGACACCTAGAAAAACTGTAAGGGTATAGAAC
>JAJAYT010000489.1 GCA_026786085.1 Microcoleus sp. CAN_BIN18
CAAAAGCACACCGAATCAAACAATCCCAAGGCGGTAATGGTCAAGGGGATTGAAATCCCCCGTGTCGTTTTCCTCTCAGGGCCGGGGCCGCTGAGTTTCCTACTTACCGAGTTTTTTTTATGAGTGCATTAGATTATCGCAGGAAGTCTAGGCCGGAAATACCGTAGACAAATCCAGAGACAACTCTGGGAAACCTGGAATTACCACAACCTCATTCGGCAAAACCACTCGTTTGACTCGATAATCGAAACCACCTGTTTGTTTCTGATAAGGTTCGCTGTGCATTTCCAATTGAATATCTACCAAATTAAATATCCAATAATCAGCAATCCCCGATTCAGCGTAGAGAGATAACTTGGTTCTCTGATCGTACTTCAAAGTAGAATCAGAAACTTCAATTACCAACACAATATCAGCATTTTCCGGGTGAGAAGATACATAATTATCAGAACGATTGCGGGCAATCACCACATCAGGTTCTGGTTCGCTATCAGTAGGCAAAATAATCGGTTCCTGACCGCGCACGCAAGCACGTCTTGCCATCAACACGTACAATTCTCCAAATAACAGCGAGTTACAAACCGAGTGAAGCCTACCTTTAGCAGCCATTTTGATAATTTCTCCGCGAATCAATTCAAATCGAGCGTCGGATTCAAAAAATCCCAGTTCTGCCAAACGGTCATATTCGGCGATCGAGAATCGTTTTGCAGTTACGGCAGTCATAGCTTTTATTGCCCTCTACTATTACCAACATTCCCATTCTACTCAAAAATCCCGCCCCGCGTCCTCAACTCAACTTTTACCCCTTCCGAAATCCCCAAACAACCAATAAATCTGGCATTTTCCACTACCACATTTTTTAAATCAGCGCGGCTCAAATCAGCACCGTTTAAATTCGCACCGCTCAAATCAACACCGCTCAAATCAGCATTCTTGAAATCAGTATTTGTCAAATTTGCATTTACCAAAAGCGCATTCGGTAAATAAGCACTGCTCAAATTTGCGCCAGTTAAATTTGCACCACTCAAATTTGCCCTCGGCAGCTTGGTTCGCAAATCTGCACCGCTCAAATTGGCGCTGCTGAGTTCAGCATCGCGCAAATTAGCATTGCACAAAGTAGCATTAATTAAAATAGCAGAACTCAGCAAAGCACCGCTGAGATCCGCCAAGGTTAAATCTACGCCCTGGAGGTTGGTTTCGCGTAAATCCGCGCCGTTAAAATCGGCGTAGTGCAAGTCAAAACCGCTTAAATCTGCTCCGGCAAAATCGTCGGTAAGATTCAAACCAACTGTTTCTGCAAGTTGTACAAAGTTCTTATTTTTATCGGTTAAAAATAGTTTTCGGACGATCGCCAATTGCTGCTGTCGGTACTCGTCGGCTTTCTCATAATCCGCTAAATACTTGTAAGCAAGCTTCAAACTCTTGAGAGCACTGTGCTCAATGCGATCGTCCTGATGCGCGCGCGCGATCGACAACTGCTGCTGATAACACTCGATCGCACCAGGCAAATCTCCCTTAGCATCGTAAGCTAGGGCCAAATTGCCCAAAGCTTCCTCTTGTGAGCGAGTGTCGCCCGTTTCCCGCGCGATCGCCAAACGCTGCTGCTGGTAATCGATAGCACCCAAAAAATCTTCCAAAGCACAGCAAGCATTACCCAGATTTCCCAAAGCATTCGCCTCGCCCCGGCGATCGCCAATTTCCCGCGCTAACACCAAATGCTGCTGATAACAGTCGATCGCGCGATCGTAATTCAAGAGCGCTTCGTAAGCCACGCCCATATTACCGAGTGCCGCACCCGATCGACGCTTATCGTCCGTTGAGCGATACAGCGCCAGCGCTTCCTGCCAAGAATCAAGCGCCGCCTCAAACTGATGCGCCTGATATTGTGAAATTCCCTGCTTAATTAGCTGGCTAGCTTGTTCGCTCATACTGTCAAAATCACTTAATAACTCAAATTGATAGTAATCGACTTAAAGCCATAATTGCTAATAGACATCGACCATATTTCTTGTGGAAGAGGCCCGAAAGCCTGTTCAAAACTGGCAATTCTTGCGATGTCTAATCGGTAATCGGTAATTGGTAATTGGTAATCAGTAATCAGTATGGCTCACTCTCTCCTTCTCCCTCTCCCCCATTCTCCCCCTCTTCCCCTCTCTTCTTCTTCGCGCATCCGTATTTTCACGCCCGTGCCCACAAAAAAAAGACAAAAAAAAGGAAGAGCTACCGAAGTAACTCTCCTTGCCATCAGGGTGCATCTACATAACAGAATATAACACATCCGGGCTGAGGGGTGACACCATTTAAATTTAATTTTGGTTAAAAACTTTGGCGGGCGCTCAGTCCTCCCAAAATCTGAGGACTGAAGGAAGTCCGAACGATCAAACGCTGAAGATATTGCTGTGACTGCATTTTGAGCTCGATCTTCTTTCTTCCCGGCTTTACGTCCGGTACATTGCTCGTTGCCGAACTTCCTCTTTCCGTATTTTCACGCCGGTGCCCACAAAAAAAGACAAAAAAATAGAGAGCTACCGAAGTAACTCTCTTTGCCATCAGGGTGCATCTACATAACACAATATAACATGACTGCACTGAGGGGTGATACCCCTAAATATAAAGATATTGTAAAGAAATGTGTATTTAATTATAAATTTAGCATAAAGCGGGAAGGACGATCGCGCGGCGGACGATAGAAAAAACCGATCGCCCGCCACCTTATCCGCTACACGACCCCCTTAACCGCTGTTTCGGCTTAGGCGTTAAGCTTGGCTACCAGCAACTCATTGGTCACTTTCGGATCGGCGCGGCCACCGGTTTCCTTCATCACCTTACCGACAAAAAAGCCCAGGAGCTTAGTTTTGCCGGCTCTGTACTGTTCGAGCTCCTTGGGATTGGCAGCTAACACGGCATCGATCGCGCGATCGATCGCCCCAGTATCCGAAATTTGAATCAAACCCTTGCTCTCAACCAACTGCTGAGGCGAACCACCGTTGGCCAGCAACTCCGGCAAAATATCCTTAGCGATTTTGCCACTGATCGTGCCAGCATCAATTAGCGCCAGCAATTCGGCCAAATCCTGCGGTTGAAAAGGAATTTCTGCGATCGCCAGTTTCTCATTTTTCAGATAAGCAGTGATATCACCCATCACCCAATTCGCAGCTTGTTTAGTAGCAGCACCCGCGGCGATCACCTTTTCAAAATACTCCGCCACCGCTTTGTCGTCAGTCAGCACCCGCGCGTCGTAGGGAGAAAGAGCGAGATCAGTTTCGTAGCGATGGCGCTTGGAGGCCGGCAATTCCGGGAGTTGAGCTTTCCAATCCCGCAATTGATCTGCCGAAACTTCGATCGGAGGCAAATCCGGTTCCGGGAAATACCGATAATCGCTCGCACCTTCCTTGAGTCGCATACTGAAAGTACACTGCTTGTTTTCATCCCAAAGCCGCGTTTCTTGGAGGATGATTTCGCCATTTTCGATCGCTTGAATTTGCCGCTCGATCTCGTAATCGATCGCCCGTTCGATCGCATTAAAAGAGTTCATATTTTTAATTTCCACCTTGGTGCCGAACTCTTTTCGGCCAACCGGGCGCACCGAAATATTCACGTCGCACCGCAGGGAACCTTCCTGCATATTCCCGTCGCCAACACCGATGTAGCGGATAATCCGGCGGATTTCTTGACCGTATTCGGCAGCTTCCGCGCCCGATCGCAAATCCGGTTCCGAAACAATTTCAATTAAAGGCACGCCGGCGCGGTTGTAATCTACCATTGAATAGGTAGAACCGCTGAGGCGATCGCTGCCGCCGTGAACCAATTTGCCTGCATCTTCCTCCATGTGCAAGCGAGTGATCCCGATGTTTTTTCTAGTAGAATTGCCCGCCTCGTCCACCATTTCAATTTCTATTGAACCGTGAATGGCGATCGGCAAATCGAACTGAGAAATTTGATAATTTTTCGGCAAATCGGGATAGAAATATTGCTTGCGGTCAAACTTACTGTAAGGTGCAATTTGGCAGTTGAGAGCCAGCCCTGCTTTCACCGCATACTCCAGGACTTTTTCATTTAATACTGGCAATACTCCAGGCATTCCCATACAAATTGGGTCAATGTTAGTATTTGGATCATTACCGAATTCTGTGGAAGAACTGGAGAAAATTTTAGTATTCGTGCTCAATTGACAGTGAGTTTCCAGACCGATAACAGCTTCGTACTGAGTTTTAACTGATGTAGCAGCAGTCATAAGCGACCTTAAAAATTTAATAACTTTAGACTATATTTTAGCTGTTTATTGACGAAACTGGCTTGAGATTATTTGTAGGGGTAGGGACGGTTTCATTGGTCTCAACTTAAGCCTGAAATCCTTTGTCTCTCTGGTTTGTATCGAAGTCTCGATCGGCCCGCCATTTCCCCGACTTGCGGCGAATAATTCACCTCATCGGTGGCTGGTGGGCCGCCACGCTCGTCAGCAAGGGCGATCGGCATACCCAACGCCCTGCTACAGATTCGCGATCGCCCCGAGCTCCGAGCCACATCGGTATTCTTTCGATAGCCCGCAAACCACAACCTTGTGCGAGAATATACTTAGCACCCGATCGCGTCTGCACGCTAAGTGAGGAGAGTTTTCGGGCTGATCAGACCGGAATTCGCGATCGGCGCGCCAAACCCTTGCACCAGCCGTCTTTAATAGCTGCCCCGCCGATTTGGACTGCCATAGCCAACAAATTAAACATTAAAAAAATATAATTTATCAGAGATTACATATTTTTAATTGTTAAAATTTAATTTTTAATTCTACAAGTAACACTTGCCTAACTGTCAAAAATATGCCTGAAATTCCAGTGGAAAGTGCCTCACTGTTTCAGAACAGCATCAGTGAGCTAGAGCAGGCAGAATCAGCCCTCGAACTCGCTTGGAACGAACTCGAAAAACAAATAGCAGAAACCATTGCTCAAATAGCCAAAGCTGGCGCAGCAAACGCACAGGAAATCGGCGAGCAATTTGCCTCGACCAAGCAACTGCGCCAGCAACTTCAAACTCAGATCAAACAAGCCAACTCGCGGCGGGAATTTCACTTAGAAAACTCGCCATTGGCAGTTATAGAGTGGGATAGGGAAGGTCGGGTAGTGCGGTGGTCGCCAATGGCAGAACAAATATTTGGCTGGAGTGCAGCAGAAGTAATCGGCAAATACTGGCACGAATGCTCAATAATTTATCCAGAAGACTTCGAGCAAGTCAGCGCGGCCGCAAATCTACTGTTACACAACAAAGAACCCCGCAACGTTTGCCGCAACCGCAACTATACCAAAGATGGCTCGGTAATTTATTGCGAATGGTACAATTCTGCACTCATCGATGAATCGGGAACATTAGTTTCAATTCTCTCTTTTGCCAGAGACATAACCGAACAACAACGCACTCAAGCAGAACTTCACCAGCGCGAACAGGAATTTAGCGCGCTAGCCGAAAATTCTACCGATATCATAGCGCGGTTCGATCGAGAACTGCGCCACCTTTACGTCAACCAAGCAGTCGAAGCTGTTACCGGAAAACCCCCCTCAGAATTTATCGGCAAAAGCAACAGAGAATTAGGAATGCCCCCCCACCTTTGCAACCAGTGGGACGAAGCTTGTGTCAAAGTTTTCCGCGTTGGCAAACAAGAAACTATCGAATTTAGTTTTGTTACTCTCGAAGGAAAAAAATACTATCAAGGTCGAATGATTCCAGAATTTGCTGAGGACAATTCAGTAGAAACAGTTTTAGCGATCGCCCGCGAGATCACAGAAATTAAACAAGTCGAAGCTCAGTTGCGCCAAAGCGAAGCTCGATTTAGGCGCGTAGTTGATTCTAACATGATCGGGATTATTTTTTGGAACATTAACGGCGAGATCACCGATGCCAATCAGGCTTTTTTAAACCTAGTAGGGTACACGCGAGACGATTTATTTTCCCAAAAAATTGGCTGGCAAACAATGACACCGCCAGAGTACCGCAGCCTCGATGAAGAAAAACTTGCAGAAGTGGCAGCTAACAACACAAATACCCCTTTTGAAAAAGAATTCATCCGAGCCGACGGTAGCCGCGTTCCGGTGCTGCTAGGCTCTGCATTGTTAGAAGGTTCGCAGGAATTAGGGGTGAGTTTTGTGCTGGACGTAACCGGACGCAAACAAGCCGAATTTGAACTGCAAAAACAGCAAGAACTTTTAGAAAGCATCATTAAAACCATCCCCAATTTTCTGTACATTTACGACACAGAAGCACAGCAAAATATCTATGCAAATGCAGCCGTCACTGCCATGCTGGGCTACACTCCCGAAGAATTGCAAGAGAGGGGTTCAGAAGTTGTCTCTAGCTTAATTCACCCCGACGATATGCCCAAGTTAATTGCAGGTATGCAGCGGCTGGAAAACAGCGCCAACCTCCACGAAATCGATGACATCGACTACAGGATAAAACACAAAAATGGAGAATGGCGCTGGGTTCACGATCGATCGACTATCTTCAAAAGAACTCCCGATGGCAAAATGAAGCAAGTAATCGGTTCTGTACTAGACATTACCGATGCCGTGGCGGCAGCTACGCAACGCAAACAAGCCGAAGAATCCTTAAAACAGCAAAACGAAGTGCTGCAAACTATCTTCGACAACGTGCCAGTCATGCTGACATTCTTAGATTCCCAGGGTGAATTAAGCTTGGTAAACCGCCACTGGGAACAAGTGCTCGGCTGGAGTTTTGCAGAAATCAAAAACCGCGATATGTTGGCAGAATTTTATCCTGAGCCGGAATACCGCCAAGACGTTTTGGAGTTCATGCAAGCAGCAACTCAGAAGTGGGGCGACTTCAAAACTAAAGTTAGAGACGGGCGAATTATCGACACTACTTGGGCAAATGTTCGCCTCTCCGACGGCAGCTTGATTGGCATCGGTCAAGATATCACGCAGCGCAAGCGAGCCGAAGCAGAACTCAAACAGCTTAACGAAACTTTAGAAACTCAAGTAGCCCTGCGTACCGCCGAATTAGAGACTTTTTTTGATGCTTTACCCGATCTCATTTTTGTAGTTGAACGGGAAAATATGCGTCTGCCTTTCGTCAACCAATCCGTTGCCAAAGTTGCCGGGTTTGATAGCAGGCAGCAGATGCAGGGCAAAACTATTTATGAATGCTATCCCAGGGAACTAGCCGAAGGATTTTGCCAGGAAAATTTGCAGGTATTTGAATCCGGTGAGACCATCCACTTGCAGCAAGAATATGTCATTTCTGGCGAGACTTTTTACTTCGATATTTTAAAAATTCCTCTCAGGAATCTCGACGGCGAGGTTTATGCTTTAATTGCGGCTTCTCGCGATATCACTGAGTTGGTTGAGACAAAACAAGCTTTGTCGGAACGCACGGAGCAATTAGAGGCTGCCAATCAAGAATTAGAATCTTTTTGCTATTCTGTTTCCCACGATCTCCGCGCTCCTTTGCGCCATATTTCAGGTTTTGTTAATGCTTTGAAACAGCGGTTAGAATCAACTGAGGCCTTGAACGATCCTAAAATTGTTCACTATATGGAAGTGATTGAGGACAGTAGCCAAAAAATGAGTCTGTTGATTGACGGTTTGCTCGATCTTTCGCGGGTGGGCCGCACGGAGTTAATCCAAATCCCGATCGATCTCGCCCGCTTGGTGCAAACTGCGATTAAATTGACTAAACCCCAAACTGTCGCAGCTTTGACCCACACTCCCGACAGTGTTGAATTTGCCGTCGGAGATTTGCCGGCGGTGATGGGAGATCCAACCTTGCTGCAACAGGTGTTCAGCAACTTGATCGACAACGCTGTCAAGTTCAGTCGCGATCGCACTCCCGCTATAATAGTTATTGATGCTTTACCAGATGGAACTATTTTTGTCAAGGATAACGGCGTGGGTTTTAAGATGGAATATGCCGATCGGCTGTTTGGAGCATTTCAGAGACTGCACTCCCAGAGAGATTTTGAAGGTACGGGCATCGGTTTGGCGATCGTCGGGCGGATTATTCACCGCCACGGCGGCACGATTTGGGCGACGAGCGTACCTAGTCAAGGAGCGACATTCTACTTTAAACTAAGCAAATAATCTCAAACGGTAATATAAATTCGCAACTTGCCAGTATAGTTATAAATGCAGAATTTAGAACTATTATAAAGTTAAATAAGTCACACTATGTTCTGCAAGCCCTCGGTTGCGAGTATCAAATAAATGTGTTGAGAGCCGATCGAAAATATTTATAAAGATAACTAAAAAAATCGAGTGAGACTTACCCAAACTTCCTCTGAGAAATGAATAGATTTAGCAAGATGAACCACCTTCAAAAACTCCAGAATTCCGTATGTTAGATCGCGAACAGACCAATTATTTACTGAACCTGGTAGCGGAATCAACATTAAAATTGTTGATTGTCGAAGACATGGCAGAAGATATGGAATTAATAGTTCTCGCCTTAGAATCGGGGGGAGTGAATTTTAATTGCGACACTGCCGAAACAGCAACAGAATGCAGACAACTGCTGCAAAATTGCCAGTATGACGCTGTGCTGTCAGATTACCGCCTCCCAGGTTTCAACGGTTTAGAAGTGTTGAAATTAATGCAGGAATTAGGGCAAGACATCCCATTTATTTTAGTAACGGGAAGTTTGGGAGAAGAAGCGGCAGTTGAGTGCATCAAAGCCGGAATGACCGATTATGTATTAAAAGGGCGGCTGTTTAGGTTGCCAACAGTCTTAGAACGATCGCTCCAAGAATACAAAATGCGCCGCCAGCAGCAAGAAGCGATCGCCAAAATTCAGCGGCAAGCGACTCGTGAGGCGATCGTCAACCGCATAGTCCAAGCCATGCGGGAAACTCTGGTACTCGATGAAGTGCTGCAAACCACCGCCGATCAACTGCACGAAGCTCTCGAAATCAGCGCCTGCGCGATCTTGCAGCCAGATGCCACCTGTGGCATCATAGTTCGCTACATCAGCTCATCAGCAGACAAAGAACGGTTCGTCGGGCTAAATTGCGAATTGGCAGAACACTACCGAACCTCCCTCGCGGCAGGGGAAACCCTCGCCATCGACGAGTTATCGAGCCTGTGCCCGTCGCTGCAAGCATCAGCAGAGTTTGTAGGGTTTCGCGCCGTGGCGATCGCACCGCTGCTTTACCAGCAGTCATTTTTGGGAGGAATTGCTCTCTATCAGTGCGATCGCGCGCGCTCTTGGACAACAGAAGAACTATCGCTAGTCGAAGCGATCGCCGATCAATGTGCGATCGCGATCCACCAAGCCGAACTCTACCAACAAGCCCAAACCGAACTTGCAGAACGCAAGCGCGCCGAAGCAGAAGTCCGCGGCATCCAGCAGCAGCTAGCGACAATGGCAGCCAACATTCCCGGCTCAGTCTACCGCGCCGTGCTGCATCCAGACGGCACAACCTCCATGCCCTACGTCAGTCCGGGCGTGCGCGAAGTGACTGGGATTGGGCCAGAAGAAGTAATGGCGCGCCCGGAACTCTTGATCGAAATTATCCATCCCGACGACAAAAGCTCCTTTGATAGCAGCGTAGCAGCATCGAGTGCCAGTCTCCAGCCCTGCGATCGCCAGTACCGGATCGTGTTAAATTCCGGCGAAGTCAAGTGGGTGCAAGACAGCGCCAGATTTTCCAAAAACGAAAACGGCGATATCATCATAGACGGAGTAGCCCTCGACATCAGCGATCGCAAACAAGCCGAATCCGATCTCATACAAAGAGAACAGCGGTTTCGATCCTTGATTGAAAACGCCACAGACATCACGATCATTCTCGATGCCGAGGGCATATTCCGCTACATCAGCCCTTCCGTCAAGCGAATTTTAGGCTACGGGCCGCACCACGCGATCGGGCGTAGCGCTCTAGGAACCGTTCACCCCGACGACTGCGCCGCGATCGCCCAAACCCTCCACAAAGCCCTGGAAAACCCCAAAAGAAGTCAGTCCCCACTGGAGTACAGAGTCCGCCACCGCAACGGTTCCTGGTGTTATGTAGAAGCTGTAGCGACCAACTTACTGCACGATCCGGCAGTCAAGGGCATCGTGATCAACTGCCACGACATCACTCAGCGCAAACTCGCCGAAGCACAACTGCTGCACGACGCTTTTCACGACTCCCTCACGGGATTGCCCAACCGAGCGCTATTTACCGATCGCCTGGAACACGCTCTGAGGCTGGCAAAACGGCGCAAAGACTACTTGTTTGCCGTGCTGTTTCTCGATTTAGATCGATTTAAAGTAGTCAACGATTCTCTAGGCCATGCGATCGGCGATCAACTGCTAGTTGCGATCGCCCGCCGTCTGGAAGCTTGTCTGAGGGCCGGAGATACAGTGGCCCGCCTCGGAGGAGACGAGTTCGTGCTTTTGCTTGAAGACATCGACGGCGTCAACGAAGCTACCAGCATCGTCAACCGCCTGCAAAAGAGAATCACTTCCCCCATCCTGCTAGGCGGACAGGAAGTATTTATCACCGCCAGCATCGGCATTGCTTTGAGTTCTGGCGAATACCTGGAACCGATCAACCTGCTGCGCGATGCCGACACCGCCATGTACCGCGCCAAAGAACTCGGCAGAGCCCGACACGAAGTTTTCAACACTTCTATGCACGCCCATGCTTTGAAGCTGTTGCAGCTAGAAAATGACCTGCGGCGCGCGATCGAATCAATTAGAGACCCCGCCACAGAAGAAGACTCTCCCCAATCTCCCCGATCGAGCTTACCTCCCTTATCCGCAGCCCCCCAGTTTATCATTCACTATCAGCCGATCGTCAGCATTGCCACCAATACAATTATCAGTTTTGAAGCCTTAGTGCGATGGCAACATCCAGAACGAGGCTTAGTTTCCCCCGGCGAATTCATCACAATCGCCGAAGAAACCGGCTTGATCGTACCGCTGGGCCGCTGGGTACTGCGCACAGCTTGCCACCAAATCCGCCAGTGGCAACAACTATTTCAAAACAACCCGCCCTTAAGCGTCAGCGTCAACCTTTCAGTCAAACAGTTTTCTCAGCCAGATTTAATCGAATATATCGATCGAGTTCTCGAAGAAAGTCACCTCGAAGGCAGCAGTTTAAAACTAGAAATTACCGAAAGCGTACTGATCGAAAATTCCGAATCAGTCACAGCAATGTTAGTGGAACTCAGATCCCGCAACATCCACCTGTGCATCGACGACTTCGGCACAGGCTATTCATCGCTGTCCTACCTGCACCGCTTCCCCACCAATACCTTAAAAATCGACCGTTCTTTTGTTAGCAGAATGGGAGTGAAGTTTGATATCAGCAAAGGAGAGATTGATCCGACCGAAATCGTGCGCTCGATCGTTACTTTATCCCACAATTTAGGCATGGATGTAGTAGCCGAGGGTGTCGAAGAAGCCTCGCAATTATCTATACTCAAAGGGTTAAAATGCGAGTACGCCCAAGGCTTCTTTTTCTCAAAACCAGTAGACTCTCAAACAGCAGCAATCCTAATTCGACAGCAAACCGAAAATCAGAATTTGTTGACATTGAGCTAGGAGAGCAAACGGTAATTATGGCAGTTGACAGTTGACAGTTGACAGTTGACAGTTGCATAACAAGAATCAAACCATTGATGCAGTACGGGTATCGGTTCTATTCATGAAGTTATTTATGTCCTCACCGATGTGGCGGTTGCTATAAAAAAAACAGGATACTTTGTGCGTCCCATTTCCGATAAAATCTTAAAATATTGCAAAATAGTTCCTAACTCGCGTCAGTTAATAAGCTGCTGCATCTAAATCATTATGACTACTGGCTACCTCGCCCTCGTGCTCCACGCCCACCTGCCCTTTGTCCGCCACCCCGAAAGCGACTACGTTTTAGAAGAAGAATGGCTGTTTGAGGCGATCGCCGAAACCTACATTCCCCTGCTACAAGTCTTTGAAGGGCTCAAACGCGACGGCATCGACTTTAAAATTACCATGAGCATGACACCGCCATTGGTAGCCATGCTGCGCGATCCCTTGTTGCAAGACAGATTCGACGAGCACCTGGCAAAACTCGAAGAATTAATCGAACTGGAAATGGAACACAATGTCGGCAACGGACACCTCCGTTATTTAGCCGAACACTACGCCACCCATTTCTCTCAAGTCCGCAATTTCTGGGAAAAGTGCGATCGAGATTTAGTCAAAGCCTTCAAACAACACCAAGACACCAACAACCTCGAAATCATCACCTGCGGCGCCACCCACGGCTACCTACCGCTGATGAAAATGTACCCCGAAGCAGTTTGGGCGCAAATACAAGTAGCCTGCGACAACTACGAAGCCAACTTCGGCCGCCGACCAAAAGGCATTTGGCTACCCGAATGCGCCTACTACGAAGGCCTAGAACGGATGTTAGCCGATGCCGGCTTGCGTTACTTCCTCACAGACGGTCACGGCATCCTCTACGCCCGTCCGCGCCCTCGCTACGGCAGTTACGCCCCGATTTTCACCGAAAGCGGAGTAGCAGTATTCGGTCGAGATCACGAATCATCGCAACAAGTTTGGTCATCGGAAGTCGGCTATCCCGGCGCAGCAGAATACCGAGAATTCTACAAAGATTTGGGTTGGGAAGCCGACTACGACTACATCAAACCCTACATCATGCCCAACGGCCAGCGCAAAAACACCGGAATTAAATACCACAAAATCACCGGTCGGGGATTGGGTTTAGGCGACAAACAGTTATACGATCCTTACTGGGCGCGGGAAAAAGCCGCCGAACACGCCAGCAACTTCGCCTTCAACCGCGAACGGCAAGTCGAGCATTTGAACGGGATTATGCAGCGCCCACCGATTATTGTATCGCCCTACGACGCGGAACTTTTCGGTCATTGGTGGTACGAAGGGCCTTGGTTCTTAGATTACTTATTCCGCAAGAGTTGGTTCGATCAAAACACCTATGAAATGACACATTTGGCCGATTATTTGCGGGAAAATCCGACTCAGCAAGTGTGCCGTCCATCGCAATCTAGTTGGGGATATCGGGGTTTTCACGAGTATTGGTTGAACGAGACAAATGCTTGGATTTATCCGCATTTACACAAGGCTGCGGAACGGATGATTGAGTTGGGAAGCATGGAAGCAGAGGATGAGTTGCAGTTGCGGGCTTTGAATCAGGCCGCGCGGGAAGTGTTGTTAGCTCAATCGTCTGACTGGGCGTTTATCATGCGTACAGGGACGATGGTGCCTTATG
>JAJAYT010000490.1 GCA_026786085.1 Microcoleus sp. CAN_BIN18
ACCTAACCCCGATCGTTCTTGGCAATGATCCAAATAGCATGGATCATACCCGGAAACCAGAAAAAACAGGTTAGAAGCAGGTTGATCCAAAAATCAGTACCGATCCCAACAGTCAAAAATACGCCCAACGGGGGAATAAAAATTGCAGCCACTATGCGGATTAAACTGCCCATGTGAGTTACTCCAAACGATTTTTCTCTTTCAATTTAGCTTCACTGACCGACAGACCCTTTCCCGAAAAACTTAGGCGGTTCTGCGATCGTGTAAACTTCGGTTTCCTCGGCAATTACCCGCCGCAAGTGACCGGGAACTTGCATCAACCCCAACAGTGTAATCCCGTCCAACATCCGAAACCCGCCAGTTGTTTTCTCTGCCAGCGATTTGTCCGTAACTTCTGGTTCAGGCCGCGTATTTATTTCCTGGCTTGAAGCTACGGCAAAACCCCAAGGAGCTCCGTAGGTAGAAATAAAGCTGGTACAGGATTGAACGTTGGGGAAAACCGATTTCAGAGTGTTTACAATGCGGGCGTGCATTTTCATTTCTGCGGGAGAAACGGGGCCCGCTTGCACTACAAAATATCCGTTAGGCGACAGTATCTTGCGAACTTTCTCAAAATACTCTTTGGTAAACAACTGGAAAGATGGGCCTTCTTCAATGGGATCGGACAAGTCAGAAATCACAATATCCCAATCGTTGTCAGTGTTGTCTAAATAGTCCAAAGCGTCGCCGATTACTACTTCGCAGCGGGGGTCGTCAAAGGCATTTTGGTGCATTTCTGGCAGGTGTTCGCGGCAAGCTTCTACTACTTCGCCGTCAATGTCGATCATCACGACTTTTTCAACTGTTTTCCAGCGCAGCACTTCTCTAATTGTAGCTCCTTCGCCGCCGCCGAGCACGAGCACTTTTTTGGGCGAACCGTGAGCAATCATGGCTGGGTGCACCAGGGGTTCGTGGTACAAAAACTCGTCGCCTGTACAAGATTGCCATTTGCCGTCTAAAACTAAGCCTTTACCGTAGGTGCCGGTTTGAACGACGTACATTTCTTGGTAGGCAGTTTTCTTGTAAGCGAGCACGCTGATGATACCGTGAACGTAAATATCCCAAGGGGTAATGTACTCGCTCATCCAAAAGTCTGCACTAACTTCGCTACCTGACATCAATTATTCTCCAAATCTAAACTGCTGTGCCGATGTTGTCACAAGTAGTAGTTCTTACCACAAAATGGTGCGGGTGTGTGAGTGCGATCGACACATGGCAGTTAGATTTCTCAGCAATGGTATAGTATGATTGCCTTCTGGGACAGCACAATTGGCTTGGTACTTGAGATTGCTTGTGGGCGATCGCCCTGTCGATGTCCGTCACATTCACCATCATCTCTAATATTTTCGCTTTGCACTACCGCCATGTTGTGTACAAATATTGTCTGAATCGGGCAATTTTTCCCCGGGCGGCCCTACTGATTGGCGATCGGCTACCGATCAGATCGTAAATTGGATGAAACCCCACACTCGAAGAGTGTCCAGATGAACAGTGGCGATCGGTTTTAATCAGCTTTGTGATTAAAATCTTGACATTTTGAATGTATATTAGATAAGATGTTTATATCTATCAAAATAAAGGAATTGTTCAACTTTGTTGACAAAATTGCAGAGGCGAGCCGCGACTAACTTCTAAATATGTAAAGGGTGCAAAAAAAAATTCATAATAAAACTTTTCTAAAACTATTTTTAGGTTCAAAATAATAGCCGATGGAACCAACAGACTGGAAAAATAGAATCAAAGAGCTGGAAGAAGCTCATCTAATTCTGCAACAAAAACTCGAAACTTCTGAAGTCGAACGCAGTCAACTAGAAACCCTTAATCAAAATAAAGAATATTTGCTAAAAACAGTCACTCAGGAATTTAGAGATTCCGAAGATATTTTAAAATTAAAAATGTCTCAACTCGAAAAAGCTCTCTTAAATCAGCAAGTAATGCAGCTCAAATTGATCGAAGCTGAAAAAATGTCGGCTTTGGGGATTTTGGTAGCTGGTATTGCGCACGAAATCAATAATCCCGTCAACTTTATATACGGCAATATTACCTATGTCAATGACTATACTGCTGATATTTTAAGATTGCTCGAAATGTACCAAAATCGGTATCCCGAAACTGATGTAGAGATTGAAGATTTTATTGAAAAAATTGACTTGAACTTTCTGCGCGAAGATTTGTTGAAAACTCTGTCGTCAATGAAAGTGGGCTCGGAGCGCATCCGCGAAATTGTGCTGACTTTACGCAATTTTGCGCGGGTTGACGAAGCCGAAAAAAAACCAGTTAACATTCACGAAGGAATTGACAGCACTTTGTTGATTTTGCAGAACTTGACTAAAGAAAAACCAGGCGCTCGGGCGATCGAGATTGTTAAAAATTATGGGAGTTTGCCGAAAGTAGAATGTTATGCTGGACAATTAAACCAGGTATTTATGAACCTGATTAATAATGCTATTGATGCCCTGCGGGAGCGAGACCAAAAGCGTTCCCTAGGCGAGATAGAAGCCAGCCCCAGTCAGATTGCGATTACTACTTCTATTATTTCCGAAAATTGGGCAAAAATTAGCATCAAAGATAATGGTTTGGGAATGAATGAAGTTGTAAAAGGGAAAATTTTCGATCCGTTTTTCACCACCAAACCAGTCGGACATGGGACGGGTTTGGGGCTGTCAATTAGTTATCAAATTGTTGTGGATAAACACGGCGGGAGGTTGGAGTGCATCTCCGCAGTGGGAGAAGGGACTGAATTGGCGATCGAGATTCCGATCGCCAATTCCCGCAGCTCGCGATCGATCGAGCTAAACTGAGGGATAATAAAAACTCCCTTTGACCTCGGCTCCTCCTAGTTTGATGTGCAACCCTATGTCTACTGTCACTTTTGGTTTATCAACCCTCTCTGCGGCAGAGCCCGGGGCATTCTACAGCAGCCAACCGCCACAGCGCCCCACTGTGTCAGCAGATTGGATCGAGGTGTTGGTAGACTCTCCTTTCAGGGGTGCGGGGAACTCGCCTGGGGAAGAAAACAAATTATTTACTTATCGCTTACCTGCGGAAATGAACGTGCAGCCTGGGGATATTTTGAGTGTACCCTTTGGCAGTCAACAGGTAGGGGCGATCGCCATTCGCTACATTTCTCAACTGCCGCCAGACTTAGATCCGACACGGGTTAAAGATGTCGAAGATGTTGTCAGTACGGGCTTTTTTCCGCCTACTTACTGGGAATTGCTCGATCGAGTTTCAGCCTATTATTGCACGCCTTTAATTCAAGTAATTAGAGCCTCGCTGCCGCCCGGTTTGTTAAGCCGTTCCGTGCGCCGAATTCGGTTAGTTAAGGACGCTGTTTCTCCAAATGCCGAAACATTTCTCAATCCCGCAGCCAGTCAAATTTTACAATTATTGCAAGCTCAAAAAAACGGTGATTACACTTGGCAATACCTCCAGCGGCAAGTTAAGGGTGCTGCTTACAGAGGATTGCGAGATTTGTTAAAACGCGGTTGGGTAGAAAGTTATTTGGAACCTCCAAATCCTCCTAAACCAAAACTGAAGCCGGCAGTGATATTAATTGTCAGTGCTTTTGTGACAGATTTAACTGAGCGGCAACAAGAAGTATTGGAAGTTTTGCGGCGCGCAGGCGGTGAAATGTGGCTGAACGATTTGCTGAGAATTTGCAGTGCAAGTTCTTCGGTTGTCAAAGCTTTGGAACAAAAAGGTAGCGTTGTAATCGATCAAAGGGAAGTGCTCAGGGGCGATCGGGGAATTGCCCAAACTCCCGATTCACCCAAAACTTTAACTCATTTTCAAGCAGAAGCTTTGGCATTCATTAACAGTTTTTTGGGATTCCGTCAAGTGCTGCTACACGGCGTTACAGGTTCTGGGAAAACCGAAGTGTACTTACAGGCGATCGCCCCAATCTTAGCCAGTGGCAAATCCGCCCTCGTCTTAGTTCCCGAAATCGGCCTCACACCGCAACTTACCGACAGATTCCGCGCCCGTTTTGGCGAGCAAATTTGCGTCTATCACAGTGCTCTATCCGATGGCGAACGTTACGATACGTGGCGTCAGATGCTGACTGGAACCCCGCAAATTGTCATCGGCACGCGATCGGCTATTTTTGCGCCTCTACCTCACCTCGGCTTAATTATTTTAGATGAAGAACACGACAGCAGCTTCAAACAAGAACAACCAGCCCCTTGCTACCATGCCCGCACAGTTGCCAAATGGCGCGCCGAATTAGAAAATTGTCCCCTAATTTTAGGTTCCGCAACTCCAGCTTTAGAAACTTTTGTCGAGACGCAAATCAATAATTACTCCTTACCAACTATCCACTATTTGTCATTGCCCGAACGCATTTATTCGCGCCCGATGCCGCCGATTGAAATAGTCGATATGCGCCAAGAATTGCGACAAGGAAACCGTTCAATCTTTAGTGTTTCTTTGCAAAATGCCCTGGAAGAATTGCAAGCCAGACAACAGCAAGGTATTCTATTCATTCACAGAAGAGGACACAGTACCTTTGTCTCTTGTCGGAGTTGTGGGTATGTGATGGAATGTCCTAATTGTGATGTTTCGCTTTCTTATCACAACATCGGTGAAGGCACAGCAGAAATGTTGCGCTGTCACTACTGCAACCACACAGAAAGACACCCTCAAAACTGTCCAGAATGTAGTTCTCCCTACTTCAAAAACTTTGGCAGTGGCACTCAGCGAGTCGAACAGGAATTAACCAGATTGTTTCCCAATTTGCGGGCAATTCGGTTTGATAGTGACACAACTCGAAATAAAGGCGACCACCGCCGATTGTTAACCCAATTTGCGAATGGGGAAGCTGACATTTTGTTGGGTACGCAAATGCTGACTAAAGGATTAGATTTAGCTGGAGTGACATTGGTGGGAGTTGTCTCTGCTGACGGGTTGCTAAACTTATCCGATTATCGGGCAAGCGAACGAGCATTTCAAACTTTAACTCAAGTGGCGGGGCGTGCGGGTAGAGGTGACGATCCGGGAAGGGTAATTATACAAACTTACACTCCCGAACATCGCGTGATTCAAGCAGTTAGAAGACACGAATATGCTGATTTTGTGGAAACAGAATTAGCCGAAAGAACAGCACTAAATTATCCTCCTTCGGGGCGGCTCGTTTTGTTGCGGTTAAGCAGTTTGGATGCGGCGGAAGTTGCGGTAACGGCGGTACAATTGGCATCTGTTTGTCATGAGTATATTGAGCGACTTGGTATATCAGGGTGTGAGTTGTTGGGGCCAGCACCTGCGGCGATTATGCGCGTAGCAAATCGGTATCGGTGGCAGATTTTGCTGAAGTTGCCTTTGGATGAGTCGGTGGATTTGTCGGATTTGATCGGATTGCGCGATTCCCTTCGGGATAGCTTCGCTTCACGTACACCACGTTCTGTTAGTTTAACTATTGATGTCGATCCGTTGAATTTTGGTTGAGGGTTATTGGTGGGGGCGGGTTTTATAGATTGTTTGTATTTATCAAATATTGTTGGTAAAACCCGCCTCTACAGGCTTTTATCATAAATTTTTCAATTTAAATTCATCAAACTTCACTGCATCTGACTCAGGTTTCCGCGTATCAAAATAGTAACTACTAACAACACCATTATCTGTCTCAAAAATGCTGAAAGCTGTGATATCATTGCTATCAATATATGGCAGCGGCTGACCATTTTCTCCCAGCAGCGGCGAAATTGTGGGCATCACAGGATTTAAACCGTTGGGATCTCCAATTGCACTATAATCTTCTCGATACGCAGGCGGCACAAATCTGCGCTTTTCCCCTACAAAAGCACCATAACTATTACCGACATTAGAAGTCTCTAAAAAGTGCATTCCGCTATGACTTTTAAAGCGGTTCCACAGGTGCGAATGTCCTTAGAATACTAACTGCACTTTGGCTTTTTCTAGTAGTGGCAAGACATCTCGAATGATATAATCCTTTGCTTTTGGATATTCGTAACGCACCATCTTAATATTGCGTTGCTCGTTGCGATCGATAATTTGTACTGGATCAGTATAAGCAGGTACAATATTCTCACCTAGAGAATGTGGCGGATGGTGAAACATCACAATTTTATATTTCGCCTGTTTGAATTCGGGACTATCTAACTCTTGTTCCAGCCAATTATATTGGTCACTTCCCTTCACGATGGACTCAAAAATGTGCTGTCCATATCCCCATTTTTCGGAATTATTGAAGTCTTCGTCGCGTTCCCGATATTTGCCTCTAGCGCCGGGATCTAAGTTGGGTGTACGCCAAATATTTGTCACATACAAAGTGACTAAGCGCACGTCCCCAAAAGTTACAGCATAGTATTTTTTGTTACTGGGAAGAGTGAAAATTTCATCGTAGGTATCGCTATTAAAAGTCTGGTTTTTTAGCCATTTTTCTTGCACTTCTTGGTCATTGTTTGGATTCAATTTAGAGGCATCTTGAGCATAGATTTTTTCAGCAGCAGCGCGGGGGAAAGGGTCGTTAAACTGCTCATCTAGCTTGCTAGCTTTGGAAAAGCGGCCCATAATTTCGTGGTTGCCAATGGCGGGAAAAAGTGGCGCGTGTTGAATCAGTTCGCCGCCGGTGTATACTGTTTTGATGCCGTTTTTGTCGAGTTCCGAGAAGCCACGTCCTTGGAGACAGGGAAAGAAGGCGCGGCCGCGATTTTCGTCGAACCATTCGGAAGCGCGATCGGGTATATTAATTAAGTCACCCGCCATGAAAACGCCATCAACTCTATCAATTGTTTCTGCTACTTTCTGGAGATTAGCTGCTGTCATCGGCATCAATTGATGATCGGAAGTTAGGAGAATTTTCAGCGGTGTTCCTGCTGCTGGTGTCGGAGAAAGTGTGAAAGTTTTGCTATTGACAGATTCGCCATCCTCTCTTTGGCTGGTGACTGAATAGGGAATCCGAATACCGGGGATTAACTTCGGCAATTCTGCTTCATGACGCCAGATATTTCGGACAATTGGGTTATTAATTATTTCCTGTTTCATCTCATCGGAGATGCGCGAGTCCTTGTCTTCGCGAGTACGGCTTAGCTTGGTAGTGTTTGCCGCCACAACTCGACTCAAGTTTTCGCCGTAAGTGACTGTGTTACGAATACCGGGAAATTCGGTAAACCAGACAACTCGCACTGAATTTGCTGTTGGGAGTTGCAAAAATGGATCTGTGAGGAGTTGTGGTTTGTTGAGATAGGATTTCATGATTAAACCAAGCAATAGAACAATCAGAATCAAGATAGCAAAAAACCAAGGGTTACGATCAGAACTTGTGATATTTTCTACTTCGTCAGGTAATGGTGTAAACATAATTTATTAGTGATTAGTCAACTTTACAACCGCTTTGCCATGAAAATATCTGGTTTGCCAATACCGTTAGCATCGGGCATCACTCCCACGATCGCAAAACCCATTTTCTGATAAAATTCATAGGGATGATCGCGCAAATTTCTAATTTGCGCAATATGTTCCCAAACATTAGGATAGAGCTCTATGCCTGAAAGAGTGGTTTGATTGTCTTCGTCGTCCGTACCCACCCACAGGACGATTCCTCCCCTATTTTTAGCTTCGGCTGCCAAATTAGCTACGAGCATTCTGCCAATTCCTTGTCTGTGAAATTCTGTTTTCACTACCAGCGGGTGCAGTTCCCAAACATTACCATCATACTGTCTAATCCCGCCAATCCATCCCAAAACTCGATCGCTATCACCGACAGCAATGCGACTAATGCGATCGCACCCAAAAGATGCTTGTACTTCTGCCAACGCAGCATTAATATCCGACCAAGCATCAGGCCAATGCTGTTTAAAACCTTCAACTAGCAAGCTGGATACCTGTTCAATTTTTCCCTCGTCGCTAGCAAGCAAATCGATAATTTGTACGTTCATTAATTTACAGGCTAAATCATTGAGTTGTTGGTAATCGGCAATGGTAATTTTTCAGTTGACAGTTGACAGTTGACAGTTGACAGTTGACAGATGAGTGCGACTTCTACCTAAAAGGAAGAGGATTGGAGTAATGAATAGTTTTCTTTTAATTTCTCCCGGATCAGGGTTCCGGCTTTAAACCAATTGTTTCTGGTAATTTATAAAAACAGGTATTTGTGTATGTGTGAATTTCGTGTCATGCTGTTTGCTAGAATGTAACTGAGATGTTGCATTATTGTCAACAGGCTAATGTAACGTTGTTAACATAATCTCCCATTTTAAATTTAAAATAGATATCACGATCGAGCAATTTGGTCACAAGCCCCCGGATTCGTTAGTTCAATCTAAAATCTCAAATCTAAAATTCTATGACTCACCACCTTCTCAAAGCTAACTGCAAAACCGTACACCTAGGCGGTTTCTCTCCCAAGCTAGAACCTGCTTTAACGATCGACTCGGGCGATCGCATCGATATCGAAACCTATTCAGGATATTATGTTGCTGACAAAGCACCGCCCGAATTTCTTACCCCCGAATTTTTAGATATTTGTCAGAATTTACCTTCCAACCGCAAAGTTGGCCCAGGCCCGCACTTGCTAACAGGCCCGATTTATGTTAACAATGCCGAACCCGGAGACGTTTTAGAGATTCACATTGAGGAAGTTTACCCCAGTTTACCAGTAGGATTCAATGCAATTCGCGCCGGCTGGGGAGTTTTGCCTGAGTATTTCCCCGAACCTAAATTGCGGTTTATTCCCCTAGATTTAGAGCAAAAGATTGCGGAATTTCCCACAGGTAGCGGCGTTAAGATTCCGCTGCATCCATTCTTCGGAATTATCGGTGTTGCCGATTTAGAAATCAACCGTTCTTCTATTCCTCCAGAACGC
>JAJAYT010000491.1 GCA_026786085.1 Microcoleus sp. CAN_BIN18
ATAATAAAAAATTTTAAGAGATGAGACAACCACCCCGGCCGGACCTCAACAACCCCGTTTATTTTTTTGTCCTTCTTTTTCTAGAGCGGGGGAGCCCCAGCGCCCACCAGCCCTAAAATTAACTTTTCGGGCCGATTCTCTCTTGGTACAAGCCGACAATCCGATCGATCACTTCGTCAACAGTCAGATTATCTGTTTGAATTTCCACAGCATCGGCTGCTTTGCGCAAAGGTGCAATCTTGCGAGTGCTGTCCTTGGAGTCCCGCAGAGCGATGTCTTCTTCCAACTGGGCCAAACTAATATTAGCCCGATCGGTCTCTTTAAGTTGTAACAACCGCCGGCGCGCTCGCTCTTGTACCGAAGCCGTCAAAAAAATCTTGACTTCCGCATCGGGAAACACGTTAGTGCCGATATCACGGCCTTCTGCCACAATTCCGCCTTCGATGCCACAGCGCCGCTGTTCGTCTACCAAAAACTCTCGCACAACGGAAATCGCCGCCATTTCTGAGACGCGCGATGTCACTTCCAAACTGCGAATTGCCTCGGTTACATCTTCGCCGTTAATCTTCAGGCTCAAAGATCCCGGATCGAGGTTGTATTCTAAATAGCTGTAACTGACTAATTCGGCGATCGCACATTCATCGGACATCGGCGTGTTTGTTTTCAATGCTAGCCAAGTCAGGGCCCGATACATCGCGCCGGTATCCAGATAACACAAGCCCAGAACTTTTGCGGATTGCCGAGTTACAGTCGATTTGCCTGCTCCCGCTGGGCCGTCGATCGCCACAATTGGGCGGCGGTTTCTTAAAATTATATTGTCAATCAACCGAGTAGAGCCGACTCTGGCTGCTACGGCTAAAAGTCCCGCTGTTTCCACAACCTGCAACGGCATCAAAGTGTCGGGATCGACGAGTTCGGCGTATTCGAGCTTAACTTCGGGTTCTCCAGCGACTTCTGCGCGCGCGATAGCGAGTGCAGCAGCGGAGGTGCGGTCGCCTGAAGCAAAAGTTTTTGAGGCTTGTTGCAGGGCGCGGTAGAGTACGCAGGCTTGCTGTTTTTGCTCTGTTGTTAAATACTGATTTCGAGAACTCATTGCCAGTCCAGATTCTTCGCGGGCGATCGGGCAAGCAACAATCTCTACAGGTAAGTTAAAATCAACAGCCAGCTTGCGGATAATTGCTAGTTGCTGCGCGTCTTTTTGACCGAAATAAGCTTTTGTCGGCTGCACTAAACTCAAAAGTTTGGTCACAATTGCCGCCACGCCCTGAAAATGACCGGGCCTGGATTTGCCACACAACACCGATGTCATCGCCGGCGGCGGCACTACTTGAGTTAAGGATGAAAGCTGAATCTCTATCTGTTTTTGGGCGGTTTTCTCTGTTTCAGGGCGTGAAGCGAAGCTATCCCGTAGGGAATCGACCCCTTGGTTCCCGAACATTTCCGTTGCTGAGGGAGCAAAAATCGCATCAACCCCAGCTTGTTCGCACAGCAGCCGGTCTTGCTCGAAATTCCGGGGATAATCTTGGAAATCTTCTGTCGGCCCAAATTGCAGCGGGTTGACAAAAATGCTGACCAGGACGATCGCATTTTCTTGTCTAGCCCGCTGGATTAAGCTCAAATGTCCGCTGTGCAAAGCTCCCATTGTCGGCACTAAACCGATTTGTAAATGCGATGCCGCAGACTTTTGTAAATTTAAGTAGCAGCGTAGGGCTGCAATCGTAGTAAACAGGCGCACGGATTAACTCCTGAAGGCATTCGGCAGAATGCAGAATTTGTTTGTCTGAATTTGTTCGATCGGACATCTTGCAGCGATGTTAGCAACAAACTCGCCCGCCCGCATCGGGACTCGACGAGTCCAAGATGTCATTTTTATTCTACTTTCTGCCTTCTACACTTCGGATAACTTATTTATTCTGCCTTACCAGAAAGAATTGGTTGAAAGCCTCCACCCTTGTAGGGAGAAATTAAAAGAAGACTATTCATTACTTGAATCCTCTTCCTTCCAGGTAGAGGTCGCTGTTAACCCTTCTCTAAGCAAGCTGTCAACTGTCAACTGTCAACTGCCAACTGTCAACTGTCAACTGTCAACTGTCAACTGTCAACGTCCCACAGTTGTTTGCTGATCCGGTTCGATTACTTGGATTTCCACTCTCGCAACGCCGCTGCTCATCATTCCTAGCACGTTGGCTGCGCCGGCCGACAAGTCAATCAGTCGATCGCCCACATAGGGGCCGCGATCATTAATGCGGACGACTACGGTGCGGCCGTTGTCGAGATTTCTCACCATAACTCTAGTTCCGAAGGGTAGGTGGCGGTGTGCAGCGGTCAAATCATTTTGGTTGAAACGCTCGCCGCTGGCGCTGAGGTTGCCGTTAAAGCCTGGGCCGTACCAGGAAGCCCAGCCGCTGAGTCGCACTTGAAGTGGCCCCAAAGATAGCACGGGGGCTTCTGGTTGGGGTTGGCCAGCGACTGCTTCCAGGGGTGGGGCGTTGCCCAGCAGTCGGCGGAGGCGATTGGTTACTTGCAGGGCATCTCGGCTAAAGTCACTGGTGGTGTCGGGGAGGATGTTTTCGGCGTTGATGTTTACCAAGTCCTCGCCGTTTGCCTGGATCAGGTAGCGATCGCCTTTTTCCCACTTCACGGTAATGCTGTTCGGATCGATGTTGTTGCGGGCTAGCTGGTTGAGTCTTGCTGCTAGGCTGGATGCCCGCCACACTGGATCTGGTTCTTGGTTGCTAGAGTTGCTGGCAATGTTTCCGGCTTTGGGATTTTCTTTCGCACCCGCTACTTTTAACTGACTGCTAGCATCGGCTTTGCTGTCGCCAGTTTTTCCGATTTTGGTATTGGTTTCCGGACTGGCGTTGAGAAAGGTGATGACTGGAATGTTTCGCACGTAGACTGTTGCTGCTTGTCGCCCGCCCAAGTCGTGGGGCTGAATTTTGGCGATCGAGTCTCGGTCAATGTCAGCTCTTGCTTGGTACTGATATTGTCCAACTTTTTGTGCTTCGACCCGATCCGCGTTTAACTGCGGGGACGGTTGGGTGGCAATTATTTGCTGCTTGGAACCCTGAGAGTTTTGGTTGACGGCGCTTGTTGCTTGTGCGTGACAAGACGATGCCGTTCCTACAACAGGAACTAACAAGACAGCGAGTAAACCACCAACAAATTTTTCCTTCATACGTCCATTTTTGTGAATAGCCATTGCCAACCGAGATTGGAGGATTGGCCATTTGGCAGCAGGCGTCAAGGATTTCTCTCTTGCCCTGCGCCATTCCCCCGTGAGTCAAAGCAAAGTATCGGGGTGCGTTTTGGCTTTAATGCTTCAGTCCCAAAAAAATTTGGCTGAAACTTCCCTGATATTTGACAACTCATACTCGATCCGCAATTTGTGTGTTGTTCACGAACTGCAACAGACTACCACATACTTTTGCGCTTGGGGATCGCTGTGCCGGCACATTGCACGCAATCTTCATCAAATCTTCTCGGAGCTCGGTATCATAAAATCCTTTAATTGCAGTGCTTGCAGCCGTTTTCGGAATTCCTGAAAAATTTACAAAAATTTACAATCTTTTTGGGTATTTTGTGGACTGCCGAATCGCTAGCCTAAAAAAAGTTGTTTGTCAAGTGTTGACGGTTGACCCCGCTCCCAAAATAGATACAATTTTCCGACACTCGCCGCCATCCGCCCCAAATTGTTGACCCGAGTTCCGGCTCCTTTGATTCATCTGTTACCATCGATCGGCATAAACTTAAAACTTACAAATCGATTTGGCAGACTTATGGATTATCGAGCAGCAGGTGTGGATGTTGAGGCGGGCAGAGCTTTTGTCGATCGCATCAAGAATACGGTCAAAAGCACGCACCGATCAGGTGTTTTGGGCGGATTCGGCGGATTTAGCGGGTTTTTCAGCGTCCCGGAGGGTTTAAAAGAGCCGGTGATGGTTTCGGGCACTGATGGTGTTGGGACTAAGTTGAAATTGGCCCACGATCTCGATCGCCACGACACCGTAGGTATCGACTTGGTGGCGATGTGCGTCAACGATGTGCTGACATCCGGCGCGGAGCCCCTGTTTTTTCTCGATTATTTAGCGACGGGAAAGTTAAATCCCGAACAATTAGCTGCGGTGGTGACGGGGATTGCTGAGGGTTGCAAGCAAGCGGGCTGTGCTTTGCTCGGAGGCGAAACCGCAGAAATGCCCGGTTTTTACCAAGCGGGTGAGTACGATTTGGCTGGGTTTTGCGTGGGAATTGTCGAAAAGAGCAAATTGTTAGACGGTTCACGGGTTAAAGTCGGAGATGTCGCGATCGGGCTGGCGAGTTCGGGCGTGCACAGCAACGGTTTTAGTTTGGTGAGAAAAATTGCAGGCGATCGGGGTTTTGACTGGCATTCCCAACCAGAAAAATTAGGCGGCAGAAGTTTAGGAGAAGTCCTATTAACTCCCACTACAATTTATGTCAAGCCAGTCCTCGCAGCAATTAAGAGTGGTTTAGATATTCACGGCATGGCGCACATTACTGGCGGCGGTTTACCGGAGAATTTGCCCCGCTGTTTGGCCGCCAATCAATCGGTCAAAATTGAGGATCATAGCTGGCTAAGTTTGCCCATTTTTGACTGGATTGCTGAAGCTGGCCAAGTTGCCACCGCAGATATGTTCAATACTTTTAATATGGGCATTGGTTTTGTCCTGTTGGTCGATCGCAGGGAAGTAGAGCAAGCTATTAAATGGTTTGAATCCCAGGATATTCCTGCTTGGGCGATCGGAGCAGTTATTGACTCTGATTGAAAATTCTAGCACTTGTCAAATCGCTTAGAAAAAATTATTTTTGGGTGGGCGCTACCATCATCTCACCCCATTAAGAGAAATATCCTCACAGCAGCGCCCACCCAAAATTTTTACCTTTCCATAACTAAAAATTAAGCAATTTATAGTAATTATTTAACCTTGCCGTGATACTTTTTGAGTGACTTCAACAGAAAGTCAAAGTAATTATCTTTGAGTCAATCAGGAAAATTAAAATCATGGCAGTTACTGAGTTTTTTTTGCTGACAAATAGCAATGACAATTTCACCGTTACTCCTGGCTCACTCAAGGGAATACTGGGGGGGATTTCGGCGCTGGGCGGTAACGACAATATTGTGGGAAGTGTTGATTCAGAGCAAATTAATGGGAATTCTGGTAATGATTCACTCTCTGGTAGTGGTGGCAATGACACCCTCATTGGCGGTCAAGGTAATGATATCTTGCTAGGCGGAGATGGAGACGATTTTCTCAGTGGAGACAAAGGTTTCGATACTCTCACTGGCGGTGCCGGAAATGATAGGTTTTTGTTGCGTCGCACTCAGGGTGCTGATATTATTACTGATTTTGGAGCAGGCGATCGCTTAACTTTGGAAAATCAACTTCAATTCTCGGATTTGTTGATTACTAGCACCGGGCTAAATACAGCAATCAGCCTCCGAGACGGGACATTGTTGGCAACAATCAATGGAGTACCAACTATTAACCAAAACAATTTTGTTGAACTACCCCGCCGACCTCTAATTATCGGACATCGTGGCGCAAGCGGCTACCGCCCTGAGCATACCCTAGCTTCCTACGAATTGGCAATTGAGATGGGTGCAGATTTCATTGAACCAGACTTAGTTTCGACTAAAGATGGAGTGTTAGTTGCCCGCCACGAGAATGAAATTTCCGGGACGACTGATATTGCCAAACGACCGGAATTTGCCGATCGCAAACGCAAAAAGACAATTGACGGTCAAGAAGTAGAAGGTTGGTTTACAGAAGATTTGACTTTAGCAGAAATCAAAAGTTTGCGGGCGCGGGAACGCTTGCCAGAGTTGCGGGGGACAGCATTTGACGGTCAATTCCAGGTTCCTACATTTCAAGAAGTAATTGATTTAGCTAAGCGCAAAAGTGCTGAAAAAGGGCGGACAGTTGGACTTTATCCAGAGACCAAACACCCGACTTATTTTAAGTCAGTTAATTTGCCTTTAGAGGAGCGGTTAGTGCAAGTGCTGTCTGCTAGTGGATATACCAAACGCACAGATCCCGTATTTATCCAATCTTTTGAAGTGGGCAATCTCAAAGAGTTAAATCGGTTGACAGACTTGCCGTTGGTGCAGTTAATGGATGACTTTGGAGAAAAACCTTATGATTTTGTAGTGAGTGGCGATCGCCGTACCTACCGCGATTTAATGACAACCCAAGGGTTAGCAGAAATCAAAACCTATGCTGACGGAATCGGGCCTTGGAAGCGGACAATAGTTGTCGAAGGTGCAGGTAAGAAATTACAGCCTGCTAATAGTTTAATCACTGATGCTCACCTGGCTGGCTTATTAGTTCACCCTTACACTTTTCGCAATGAATCTCCTACTTATGTGGCTCCAGAGTATGGCGGTAATCCAGCTTTGGAGTACGAACAATTTTACCGCTTAGGGGTAGACGGTGTGTTTAGCGATTTTCCTGATACAGCTTTTAATGCAGCGGCACGGCTTTATCCTTTCTCAAGTGTAGACTCTTTAAAAGGCGTGAGTTTGTAGGCTTTAGTCGGCGAATCGGTTAGGAAAAATTCTTGTAGGAAGGGCGCTGCTATCATCTTATCCGATTAGGAGAAATATCGTCACAGCAGCGCTCACCCTATTACAATGTCTTAACTGCCTTGACGGTTGCTATAGTAATGGGGTAGATTCATTTTAGTTGATTGAGATAAAAAAATGGCGATTTTTTTAACAAGATTGGCAGAAAGCGCGATCGCATTCCATACCTACAAAAATTCACAATCAAAGTAAATCTTCCTCAGATAGCTGTCCTATTTTCATTAATGCTCTTAATGTGCCAACTTTCAAGTCTTGGTTGCGGTGAACAGGAATCGACAAAATTTGTTCTAATTCTGAATTTTCATAGATATGATGACTACCAGTAATTCTTTTCAAAACCCAACCTCTTTGCTCTACAATTTTGCACAGTTGTTTTCCAGAAATAGATTTCATACAGCAATTTCCACAACTTGATCGGTAGAGGCAATTGCTTCACGACTATTAGCAACTTCGAGCCAACCTTCTATAGCATCTTTTAAATTAGTCATCACCTCTTCTATCGTGTCTCCTTCGGTAATGCAGCCTGGAAGTGCGGGAACTTCTGCCCAATAGCCACCTTCTTCTGCTGGATGGATGATTGCTCTAATTTTCATACACTTATTGAGTTATTAGTCAAGCATATTATAGCAACTATCAATCAATTACAGTTCGGTTAATGCTATTCGTGAGTAGTTGAGTTTTTAGGGGCGAATCCGGTCGGGATAGCTGCGCCGCGCGTACTTTGGATTTAGGATGGCGATGGGCGGGCGATCGCTCATTGAAATTGAGAATGGGAGAGGGGCGATTCCCGCCTGGATAGCTTTGCTTCACACTCTTTTAGTTACTTGGGGAAAGGGGTCATATTTACAATATCAGAGGTCCAAAACAAATACGCTAAAAAAGCATACTGTTTCCCTGTTTCTAGTCGATTAGCCCATTCAACTATTCCTTTTAAATCCATTGTCACTTGACCCTGAAAATTGGCAGTTGGTAAAACTTGATTGTGTAAAGCTTGTAAAGCTTCCACTACAGTTGCTAAATTTGGACTATTTTCATAATCATAAGGTGAAAATTCACCTAAAATTTTTAGTATTTCTACCTCTGTATCTAGCACTAGCTGTAAGGCTTCACTCATCGGAGCAACTAGACGCTGAATATATTCTTGGAATTCTTTCTCTCCTTGCTCATCTAAATCAGGAAGTCTTTCAAAATCTCGAATATGGGCTGCAAACAACGATAACTGGGACACCGAAGCAATTAGCTTATGCGCCACTTCTAAACGCGGTTCTGCCCAAGTTGTTAATTTCAACTCAGTTAAAGCATCTGGAGGAATAGGATGGGGAACTAAATTCCACCACTTTAATTCAAGCTGTTCGTCATTGGATAACAGAACAGTTAGGGAAATGCGCCATGCCGTAGCATTTAAAGACTTGCCTTTGACTAAGGGTATAATGACAACAAAAGGCCAATTTAAGTCAATCACATGGTGTCGCAAATCTTTGTTCTTGAGTTCCAAAAATACCTGATGAATTGCCGTCAGTACGCTTTCCAATGACTTATACACATCTATTGGATTTTCCCCATCAATTTTTATCCACAGTCCCCGTTCTTCTCCCCAAAGCGTGTCTTCAGATACAATCTGAAACCGTAGGCTTTCAGACGAAATACTTCGTAACTCTTTTTTGAGATTGTTTCTAATTCTTTTTTTAGTACGATCGAATCGATTGGCCGACTCCTGTACGGCATTCTGTAAGCGTAAATCAGGCTGAGTTGTAAACAAATACCACAGATTCCATACAGGCCTATAGACTACCTGTTCTTGACCATCCAAAGACTCCAATCCATTGTTATTAATAAATTGAGCAAGTAACTGTCTAAATTTCTTTTGGAGATTGGGCAAAACCTTGATTGTATTAGATAGATTGAAATTGGATAGGCGAATCAAATCAGCTTTAATTCCCTCCTCTTCTGCGTTTTTAATTATTTGGTTTCTGCTGACCTCATTCTTCTGCTCAGGCTTCAATCCTTTTCCCAGGAGAGGGTTTAATAACATCGCATGAATGGCTTGGTTAAAAAAGTTATAAAGAGTGTTGGTGTAAGTTCCAAAATCAGTTAAAAAAGGCTTGTATAATTTGAGGAACAAACTTCGCTTGCTGACAACAGATAACTTTTCCTTAGCCTTTTGACTAGGTGAATCTGAGTCTAGTTCATCAACAAAACCCCACTCATCAACAGCGCAATGGGGCAGAAGGGGTTTGTTTCGTAAAATATGCTGACAATCATTCCATCTTTCTAAGTCAATTAATTTGCCAATTAACTGAACGTTCTTTGAGTGACGGAAGTAGACTTCTAAACCCTGTTCTAGTTGTTTGAGCGCCTGGAGTATAGCCTGTCTGAGATTGCAAATTAAATGAGTATATTCCTGCCAACTTTTAGGTCTAAAAGGTTGTAGCGCCAATCCTCTAAATGTTGAATTGACTGAGAGCAGCCACGAGATTGGAAGATAAGACTTGGGAATACCTGTTTTTTGAGTTTCATCGAATGGGATTTCACCTGACCAAACCCTGTGGCCGTAACCTTGACAAGCATACAGTTCTCGATTTGGCAGAAGTCTTCTTAATAGTCCGCATCGCTGCACGGCTTCTTCATGCAAGCGATTTTTAGTAGTTTCGGCTTCTTGTTCGTCTTCAGATTGAGAGCCGTTTTGTTGCTGGATATCAACAATAAAATGAGCCGTAAGTTTTTCTCCATCATCTTCCAATGCTACTGTTTGTGTTTCTTGCCGAAAGCGATTCATAAGTCTAGAGCGATTCGTCTCCAGCCAAGAACTAAAGCCGTCTTGATATCCGCAAGACATCCCTAGCATTAAATCAGCTAATATCTCGATGGGGAGCGCATCAATTGCTCGGTCAATCTCATAATTAGAAAGCCATTCTGCTAAAGGCCAGGATACTCCAAAATGTCCTATCCAAAATATTGTTTCCGCCATACCAGACCAATCCACATCAAATGAGGGTGCTGTAGGTTTTTGAGTCCGACTTGACAACCATGTTTCAGCACGTACAAACACCTGCTTTTTATCAGTCTGACGAGCTTGAAAGGCTTCTATTCGCTGCCGTCCTTCTGGAGGAAGTGTATGTCCCAAGCCGCTTAACCACAATCTCCCCCAGCCAGGAGTAGCATCTGCAATATCGCCATCTAATACGAACAGAAAACCAGTTCCTACCTCTTGATATATTTCTGCAAGAAGTTGTTTATTAGCTTCAGCGTATTCCTTAATGCCTAACCAAATTAAAGCCCGCGTGACTCCTGCTATTGCAGTCCACTGTTGTGGCTGATATGAGGCAAGAGAGTTTAGCAAAGGTTCAATTTCAAACCGATGACGGGAGAAGGCGTAAAGGAGAAAACTTTCAACATCCCGTTCAAAGATGAAGGGCAAACAGATGCTAGCACTTTCCGACCAGGGTGAAAATGTTGAATCGCTTAGAAGGTCAGCAAGTATTGCTGAACGTATAGGATGTAATCCCTGTATTAGGGAACCATCCTCACTAAGCCTAAGCAAATACTCTTTTTCAAAGAGTTCAAAAGTTCTCTTTGGCGCAGTTAAAGCTAAATGTTTTACAAGGGGTCTAATCTGCAACCGAGATTCAAAGGCTGACGCTACAGAAGCCAATCTCAAGAGTTCAATTGTTGCGTCACTTAGCTTTCCTGTTCTGGCTTCATCCTCAAGTCGTCTTATCTGTTGTGAGAGTCTTTCTCGAAGAGAATTTCCCTGAGTCACCAGATAGACAAATTCCATGAGGGGGCCTTCACCGCCAAATTTGTTCCAGGCCTCCTCAAAAGTCAAGAACTCTGCTGGAAGTTTCTTGCGTGTAAGAGAGTGATAGATTTCCTGCGCCTCAATTCGATTGAAGGTCAGTTCGACTCCAGAAAATTGAATTTCAGCACCAGAAATACTGGCTCGACGAAAATCTTCTTCGCGAACCGTGACCAGAACTCGAATGTTTCTATGAGTAGATAATTCCTTGACTAACTCAGTCCAACCAATATCGTTGGGTGAAACATCCAAGTAAACGGCAATCGGCATACCGATAGCATTAGCTTTATCGGCTATAGCTGTCGCAATACTAAGAGCGTGTTTTCTGCTATCAATTAGTTGAACTTTAAAGCGCGATTTGTCGGAAAAGAATTCGCGAAGATAGCGAAAGGCTAAAGTCGTCTTGCCTTGACCAGAAGCGCCGTGGATAATAACGACTCTGTTTTCTTCAAATTTTTTAGCTATTTCTTGTAAGTTTTTATGACGCAAGACATCAACATCAGCCAAAATATGCTCGTAACGAGCTGAAATTCCGCGATAAAATTCATCGGATAATTCATCTTTTACTTGGGCATCAATCTCTTGCTCTTCTAGAGGCACAATTACCCGTTCCCCTTCGGGCGAGTTCAGTCAAAAGTTCTGGGTAAGATTCTCGATGGAACCTCCCTGAATGTTTCCATAGATTTTCTCTGCCATGTTCGTAATATTCTGACTTGTTTGTGGCTGAGACTTCACAGCGTCAGCCAAAGCTTGAACTGCCAGCGCGATTTCAGAGTCTGATTTTGCTGCTGACTCGACTTTTTCCACCAAAACGGCTTGTCCATAATCCTCTGGCTGCTGTTCAACTAATTCTGGATGTTGTCCTACTAATTCTATGGCCCTTGCTGTATCAGGAGACTTGCGCTTGAGCAGTTGCATCAACTGGCCGCCTTTCTCCAATACTTTTTCTCCTAAAGTTTCGCCTCCCTTTTCAATAGCTTTCGTTAAAACCAAAGTTACGATCACGCCAGCAGTCAAGGGTTCCATATGTTACCAATTGTAAGTGGAGTTGAGTTAGCTATGTAGCTTTCCATTAAGTATCTTAGCTTAAAGAGTAGAGAAGCGTCAATCATGCACATCCAGGCAAGTCTTTAGTTTGAGCCACATATCCCTCCTGAAAAGTGCGATCGCCCTTGTCGCAAAATTAACCCAGTCAGTCCTGGACACATTAAGGCCAGAGAAACCGGGTTTTTTACCTAATCTGTGGACTATAACGCGCATTTTCGTCAAAAAACCCGGTTTCTGACTACCCGTGCGTCCAAGACTACCAGTGCTAAAATGATTTTAAAATCAACAAATCGTAATAAAGCCCTATGCCCTCACCATTTCCCGGAATGAACCCCTACTTAGAACACCCCGATTTCTGGCAGGAAACTCACAACCGGTTAATTATTGCAATCGCCGTCCCCTTGCCGAACTTTATGCTTTTAATCTCCGCGATTCTCTACCTGTATTTCTACTTCCCTTGCGCGAGGAAGATGTAGAACCTATTGTTAATTTACCAGAATTGTTCGCAGGTGTTTACGATCGCGCTGGCTATGATTATCGAATCGATTACGATCGAGATCCGATACCGTCCCTGTCAGAACAAAATCTGGTTTGGGCAAAGGAACTTTTACAAGCAACTGGACTGCGAGATAATTAATTCTATTTTACATTATTAATATTAATCAACGTCCATACTAAAATCGCTCAATAGTTAACTTGAAACAGAAACCACATTGTACAATCTTGTTTGATTATAGCCTAAGAAATTAGGAGACGGCAGTGCCGTGTCCCTACAATATTATTTTGGAGTAGGGACACGGCATTGCCTTGGACTCTATCCTGACAGTGCAACCTCAATTGATATCATTCACCATCCACCGCCCCTACATAAACCGATCGCGCTTTCGATCGATCTTTGCCAAAGCAGCACCCGCAACATCCGCCAGAATACTGATAATCCGATACAAAGCCACCGCACTCAGAATTATACCCGTAGAATAGCGATCGGACAACAGGGCGATCGCCGTTGCTTCAAATACTCCCATGCCTCCCGGTGCTCCCGGTACGACTAAACCCACAACAAAGGCAAAACAGAAAGCACCGAACAAGTTCGGAATATCGAGAAAATTCACCGGATTTAAAGCCATTACAGTTAGCAAAAATCCGCTACCCCGCAATCCGATAAAACACATTTGTCCGATTAACGGCACTAAAGGATAGCGTTTAATTGGCAAATTATTTTTGCGCTGGGACTTGACACTCGATTTTGTTTTCGCTAGACTGGAGCTAGACCCTAAACGCGAAATTAGTCGATCGCCCGCAGCCTCTTCAACCTGAGAATTTTCCCCACTCTTCTTCTTTAACTTTAACTTCTCTACAAATAGGACGATCGGATTTAGAGTTTGAGGACGAATGGCAATTAAAATAGCAGCACAACCCACAAGCCGCAACCACCAATTAATTTTATCAAAACACAGCAAGCCAATCAAAACGCCCGCCGAAGCCATCAGTAGCGGTTCCAACAATACGCTGAGAGTAGCAACTTTCGGCGAAATGCCTGCCTTTTTTGCATCCAATATTCGACCCCAAAAATGCCAAATATTCCCCGGCAAATACTTGGCAATATTAGTCTTGAGAAAAACTTGAATCGCCCACGCCGCATTTACACGTTGTCGAAATTCCCGCAAAATCAACATCCATACCCAGCCGACAAAAATCAGCGAAAATAAAGTGACACCGAGGGCGATCGCCAGCAACGGAAAACTTTCGGCTCGAATTTGGATATTCGCGACTTCTCGCCAGTGAGTGACAAAAGCTTGAGCAATAAATAAAAACGTCCCGCCCAAAATCACGTAGCGCAAATAAGGCTTTAAATACGATTTCGCCCGGTTGAAAAAATTCTGAATTCGACGTAAATTTTGGTTTCCCATTTTCTGAATCCTGATGCGTGAATTTGGGATTATTGATTTCTTAACCACAATCTCATATTTTAAATCTAAAATTTAGATCGATCGCACTTAAGGAGTACATTTCTATGGCCGGCCCGAGCCCTGACTGTCTTTCCTACCTTTTAGACAATAACCCCAACAGTTTAACCTTAACTCCGGGCTTTTTGACTCCTTATCCTAACGGACTTTTTGCCCTCGGTGGTAACGATTTTATTGTCGGTTCCTCGGATGCCGATCGCCTCAACGGTGATAATGGTAACGACAGACTCCTCGGCGGCGGCAATTCCGATACACTCTTCGGTGGTGTCGGCAATGACTTGCTTAACGGCGGTGCCGGTAACGACATCCTGTTTGGCGATTCCGGCAACGATACCTTGCAGGGCGGCAAGGGAGCTGACTTACTCAACGGCGGTGGCGGTAGCGACGTTTTAGTGGGCGATGGGGGCAAAGATACGCTGACAGGGGGTTTGGGCCCGGATATTTTTGTCCTGCGCAGCAACTCCGCAGTCTCAGATCCGGCTGCTGCTGACATAATTACTGACTTTAACAGTTTTGTGGATTCGATCGGGCTGACTGACAATCTTACCGAAGCTGACTTGATTCTCGAAGAAATCTCGATCGCCCCCGGTATTTCCAATACATTAATTAAAATTAGCCAATCCAATGCTATTTTAGGCCTAGTTGCCAACGCATCTCCACAAAACCTCGCAGGTACATTCATCTCTGCAAGTAGCGTATTGGGCAACCAACTCAGCCAAGCCCGCGATTTAGGCGTTTTGAGTGGCAGTCAAATGCTCGCAGACTCGGTTAGCAACGCTCGCCCAGACGACCTTTACCGCTTTACTTTGCAGGCAAATAGCGACTTTAAACTAACTGTCAGCGGTTTGACGGCCGATGTTGACGTTGCTCTGATTAAAGATATCAACGGCGACAATTCTATTGACTTTACCGATATTATTGCTTCTGCTCAAGAATCGGGTTTATCGCCGGAGTCGATCGACATCAATGGTTTAGCAGCAGGAACTTACTACGTCCGAATTTATCAATTTCAAGGCAACACAAACTTTACCCTAAATCTGTCTGCAACCCCTGCAACTATTTCTGATAACAGTGCCAGCAACTTGCCTGGTTTTGACACTCGTTCCGGGTTCGGTTTGGTGAATGCGGCGGCAGCAGTTGCTAAGGCTGCGGGTGTTGCAACTTTTCCTGACGTTCCCGATTTGGGCGGCGACGAGTGGGGCAGAGATTTAATTAAAGCTCCAGAAGTTTGGGCGAAGGGATTGACTGGAGACGGCATTGTAGTAGCAGTTATCGATAGCGGCATTGACTACACTCACCCCGATTTGATCGGGAATATTTGGAGCAATGTGGGGGAAACTGGCGTTGATGCAGCAGGTAGAAATAAAGCTAGCAACGGCGTAGATGATGATGGCAATGGTTTTGTTGATGATTTCCGGGGATGGGATTTTGTCAACAACGATAATGACCCGATGGATGATAATAGTCACGGCACTCATATTTCGGGTTTAGTTGCTGCAAAAAGAGATGGGGTTGGGATTACTGGAACGGCTCCGACTGCGAAGATTATGCCTTTAAAAATACTCGATCGCACCGGGGTGGGGAAAATTAGGGATGAAATTAATGCGATCAATTATGCGGCGGCAAATGGCGCAAGGGTGATTAATGTCAGTTTGGGTGGCCAACAGTTGAACAACGAAGAATTGAGTGTTATTCGAGCTGCTGAAGCTAAAGGCGCGATCGTAATTTCGGCTGCGGGAAATGATGCTCGTCCACAGGTAGATTATCCGGCTCGGTTTGCCAACGAGGTAGGAATTGCTGTCGGTGCTGTTAGCCGCAATGGCTTATTTGCAGATTTTTCTAACCGGGCGGGAGCGGAGTTGCTAAGTTATTTTGTTGCTCCGGGCGGCGACGGCGGCAGGGCGGATTCTGGCGACATTTATTCTACTGTACCGCTTTCTCAACCAGGGATTCCCTATCGATATTTTGCTGGTACTTCTATGGGAGTGCCGCACGTAGCTGGGACGATCGCTTTGATGTTACAGGCTAATCCGAATCTAACTGCTGCTCAAATTAAGCAGATTCTGGCGGAAACCGCCAATCAAACAGTTTAAATTCGATCCGGTTCGATCGTTCGGACTTCAAATCCTTCCCGGTTTGTAGTAAGGACTTCAGTCCTTCCTCATAACAATCTGAAGAAGGACTAAAGTCCGAACGATCGAACCTATAATCGAGTCGGTTTGTAGTAAGGACTTCAGTCCTTTCTTAGAGTTTTATGAAGAAGGACTAAAGTCCGAACGATCGAACCTATAATCAAGTTTGTAGTGAGGACTTCAGTCCTAATTTTGTGTAGTTGCGGCATCAACCACCGACTCCGATATTAATAATTTGCCGCGTAAGTCAAGTCAAATTGGCGGCACAGAGTGATGCAGCAGTGATTTGGTCGATCGAATACTAACTGGTAATTCATCTCGCCCTCAATTTTGGTAATCGGCTGCTTTAAGGGGATGCCGTGAATGTCGTATTGGCGGCGTTCTAAGGCACTCCAGTCGATAATTTTGATGTCGATTTGGTTCTGCAAGTCACTTGCAATCAGAAATAAGTGCATCTTGTCTTCAGCTTTCCCTGTCAAGGGAATTTTGATTAACACTGACTGGGTGACGATCGGTCTTTGGTCGTTGGGATGCTTGTGGGTGTGGCAGTTGTTGAGTTCTATATCGTAAGGTTCTACCTTGAATTTCTCTCCGCTGGCGATCGCAGACGAGTGCAAGTCTTTCAGGCACTTTTCTAGGTGAGGTATCAGCCCTAAGTCTGGATCGCACAGCAGTTTGCGAATATTGGAGGTTTCAGTTACTGTCATTTTAGATTTTTGATGTTATTTTTTGATGCTTAATTTCTAGCTTACCGCGAAAAGCAGCCCTATTGAACTATACTTGCGACATACTACCAAAAACCTCATTTGTGGTCAGTTGTTTATTTCTTGCTAATTTTCCAGAGATTCAGCTCAACATTAGCGTCAACCGGAGCTATTTGATAGTTTTGCTGTTGAATTGCCGATCGCAAAGCTGAGGACGGTCTGTACAAAAACAAGTCGCTGAAACCGCCGGGAATTGTCGGGAGTTGTGGTTTTTTCCGTAACAATTCCCGATTTTGGTAGCAAGAAGTGTAACAGCGGGGTTCTATTAGCAGTTTGACTTTTGGTTGCAGCCGATAACTTAAAGGCATGATGTATGCAATATTCGTATCACTAACGATCAGGGGATTGCTGGCTGCATTAACTATTCTTGCTACTTCCAAGTCGGCGCGCAACCAACCGCTGCCTTTATTCCACCAACTATCGGCCCCAGAACTAACTCCAGCGGATATAATGCCAGCCGAAAACAGTGCTATTATAGCTATCTTCCACCATCTTTGTTCCTTAAAATTATCGAGATTCAGGCTAATTTTGGTAGACAACAAGTAAGCAACTGCTAGTTGGATTCCCACATAACAAGGCACTAAATATCGCGGATTTGTCGATCGCCTGCCACCTTGAAATATATCAGGTACTGCTAAAAACAAAGCAGTTGTGGCAATCAGTAACAATATCAACAACCACGCTCCTATTGGTGTTTGCTTGCACAGAAAATAAATTGCGTATCCAACTAAAGCTAGGATAATTAGACTCACGGGAATTAGAAACGCTAATTGTGCGCTATTAGCACTGCCATCAATGCCGATATCAAAAAATGCGATGGTGACGGAACCAACCCACCTGGTAACTAATCTTAAGAGATTTGTCTGTTGTGCCCATACTGTTGTACTTCTAATTTGATCGAATTTTTCTACAGCATTTACTAGAGAAGGGATGGAGATGATCAATGCTACTAAAGCTGCCACGTAATACGGAATAAATGTTTTAATATCGCGCCATTTCGCCATGATGGTGATGTAGATTGTATGAGCCGCAGCGACGCAGACAAATAACAAATGGGTGGAAAGTCCCATTGCTGTCATGAGTACGTAAATTGTCCAGTGATAAACCAGCCTAATTGGGCTTTGATTTTCGTCGGTAGCGCGCGTTGCTCGCAACAGGGCGGCAGTTGATAAAATAGTAGTGAGAGTCCACAAACTGTACTGTCTTGCTTCTTGGGCGAACAGGATGTGGTAGGGAGAAATGGCGAAAATTGCGATCGCCATCCAACCCACAGCAGAGGATTGAAATAATTCCCAAGCTAGCCAATAAACAGCGGGGAATGCTAGCAAGCTAATCGCAGCAGCCAAACTTCTCATTGCTGTGACAGAAGTGCCAAAATATTGAGCCCACCATCGGGCTAGTATGTAATAAATTGGCGGGTGTTGGGGATCTTCTGTTGCTAAAGAATTTAGCGTATTAGTTAAAGTTTTTTCGGGATTTATCTGCTGATATTTTTGTAAATCCGAGAGCGAGGTTATTTTCTGGTACGAAGTTTTTTTGATCATTTCGGCTTCGGTGTAGCCAGAAATTCTCAGCGAAGTATAGGTTTCGTCGATCCAGTAGAATTTGCGATCGAGATTTGCGAACCGGAAAAATATACCGACGACTAATACGGCGATTATCAGAAAACTCAACCAATTTCGGGGAAAATTAATACGCATTTTTTCAACCAGAATTTACTTTTTAACCAATTTACCGAAAATCATTGATTGATTTGTTTGAGGGTAAATATTTTCGATTGTATAACGATTGTTTTTTTCTATTTCAGATTTGATTGTTGGCGAAATATCGTACAAAAATATCTCGTTAAAATTATCTGGTATTTCAATGATTTTCGGCGGCAATACTAAAAATTTAGCTGGGGAATTGATTAGGGAACTCATACCGAGTAAATTGCCGATCTTATCTACACTATACACCCACATATCTGTGATGACTAATGGTCTAGAAGCTGAGTTGATTGTACGGGCGATCGGGATGTTAATATAAGAACGGTCTTTATTCCACCAAGTGTCTGCCGGCAAATAGATGCAGCAAGAGATAATCCCAACAGATAGCACAGCAGCAAAACCCAGCCTCCACAGCTTTTGCAACTGCACTGTAACTTGAGGAGATGTGATTTTGGAAGCAAAAAGATAGGCAACAGCTATTTGAATTCCTAGATAACAGGGAATCATGTAGCGCGTGTTGAGCGATCGAATTCCTCCAAAAATTATATCTGCGGGTAAAAAAATGACGACTATTACGCAGGTTAATGTCATAACAAACAACCAAACACGCTGTTCTGTATACTTCAGGAGCAAATAAAAAGAATATGCAACAATTATTAAAATCAAAAGTAGGATCAATCTCGAATACAATCGTGGTACATTGGAGTCTATTCCTAGATCAAAAAATTGCTTAGCAATGTTATACACCCAATTGACAGCTAAGTCTGGAAGGGGAATCTTTAAAGACTGCCAAGATGTTTTTTGATTTACATTTTGGGAATTGATTATAAAAATTAAGATCCAAGGAAAAAACGCAATAATTCCTGTTATTGATGCTAGTAAATATCCAATTATATTCTTTTTAAATCGCAGCTTTTCCGAGATTGCTACATATATTCCATGTCCTAGTGCTACCAGTGCAAATAATAGGTGAGAATAAAATCCCAGCGCTACTGTTGCCGCATAAATTGCCCAACTGCTGTTAGTTTTTAGACGCATTGCCCGCAGCAAAGCAGCGCCCGACAGCAAAATTACTAATACAAACAAACTGTAAGGTCGAGCTTCCTGAGCGTAAACTATTTGAAAAGGGGATACAGCTAGTAATGAAACTCCCAACCAAGCTGCCAGGGAGGAATCAAATAATTCTAAGCACAGCCAATACATACAAGGCAATGCCAGCAGGCTAAAAAATGCCGACATACTTCTAGTTACAGCTATTGAATCGCCGAACAGTTGCACCCAAAATCTGGTTGCTATAAAATACAGGGGAGCGAGTTGAGGTTCTTCTAATGCTAGACCTTTGACCGTATCGTAAACTGTTTTTTCTGAATTAATCCGCTGGTATTTTTGTAAGTATTGAATCTCTCGAATTTGCCCGTCAGCTACTTGCTCAATAAACTCAGATTCTGTATAACCGGAAATCCGCAAGGAGGTATAAGCTTCATCTATCCAGTAAACTTTCTTTTCGAGATTGGCGAAACGAAAAAATATACCCATGACTAATATCACTATGATTAAAAATCTCAGCCACTTGTTAAGTGCTGTATTCTGAGAATTTAGTCGATCGCGATTTTCAGTAGATTCCATTTTATAACTAGCTAATCTGACAGAAGTTTTTTGATATCAAACTACAGACAACATGGTTCGTAGTGAGGACTTTAGTCCTTCTTTCTCAAAAGCCAGAGAAAGGACTGAAGTCCTCACTACGAACCTTAAGAATGATTAATCGTCTACTCCTTCAATCGGCGCAAAACCTTGCCGCTGAATATTTTCGGTTATTGTGCGCGGTTCCAGGAATTGTAGCAAATAATCGGGGCCGCCGGCTTTGGAACCAACACCCGAAAGTTTGAATCCTCCGAAGGGTTGGCGGGATACGACTGCGCCTGTGATTCCTCGATTTATGTACAGGTTTCCGACTTCAAAATCGGCTTTTGCCCGATCGATATGCGAAGGCGTGCGAGAATACAATCCGCCGGTTAATGCAAAATTTGTACCGTTAGCAATCGCAATCGCTTCATTGAAATTTTTTGCCCGAATCACTGACAAAACCGGGCCAAAAATTTCTTCTTGGGCGAGAGTTGCAGTCGGGGATACTTCCGTGACAATCACTGGGCCGACAAAATAGCCGGTTTCTGGTGCCGGCATTTCCAAAGCAATTTTAGCTTCGGCGCGGCCTTTTTCGATGTATTCACGGATGCGCGATTGGGCGCTGGCATCGATTACAGGGCCGACTTGAGTGCCGGGATTTTCGGCAATGCCGACGTTGAGCGATCGCGTAGCCTCTACTAATCTTTCCAGAAAAACATCATATACCGATTCGACCACAATTACTCGCGAACAAGCAGAACATTTTTGGCCGCTATATCCAAACGCCGAATAAACAACACCCGCCACAGCTTGGTCTAAATCCGCACTTTCATCGACAATAATGCCATTCTTACCACCCATTTCGGCAATGACTCGTTTCAGGTGTTTTTGTCCTGGTTGCAAAATCGCGGCATCGGCATAAATGCGGCAACCAACTTCTTGAGAACCGGTGAAAGTAATCATGTGAACATCGGGATGTTTCACCATGTAAGCGGCTACCGTTGAACCTTTGCATGGCACGTATTGAAATACGCCTTTGGGGATGCCTGCATCAACCAATATTTCAGTAATCTTGGCAGCAATTACTGAGGAAAATTCCGCTGGCTTGAGCAAGGTACAATTCCCAGCTACTAGCGATGCAACCGTCATGCCCACGGGAATTGCCAGGGGAAAATTCCAAGGTGAAATAATCAAAGAAATCCCGCGTGGTTGATAGCTGTAGCGGTTATTTTCACCTGCTATATCGTAATTTTGCCCTTGTTCCAACCGTTCCATTTCGTCGGCATAGTAGCGACAGAAATCAATGGCTTCGGAGACTTCGGCATCGCATTCTCTGACTGGTTTGCCGACTTCAAAAACCATCCAAGCTGACAGTTCATGCCGTCTTTGTTCCATCAATTCTGCGGCTTTTCGTAATACGCCAGCCCGCTGTCTGACGGGGGTTTTTCGCCAACCGAGAGAGGCATCTTTGGCTGCTTGCAGGGCTTGTTTGGCTTGTGATTCGGAAAGTAATCCGATTTTGCCGACTACTTCTGTGGGGTTGGAAGGGTTGAGGGAATTAACTGTTGCTTCGGTGTTTTGGTATTCGCCGTTAATTAGGGGTAAATAGGTTTGTCCGAGGATTCCCCGCACTGATTTGATGGCGGTTTCTGCTTGTTTGCGGAGTTCGGTATTGGCGTAGTCGGTATCGGCGACATTCGGAAATACTTTGGTGTAAACTAGCTGGTCATTGCCATTGGCGACTGGGGCGGCTAATAATTGGTCGATCGGCATTTCTTCGGAACTTTGCCGAATGAAGGAGCTGTTGGCGGTATTTTCCAGCAATCGGCGGATCAAATAGGCCATGCCTGGGAGCAAATCGCCGTAGGGACAGTATACTCGGACGCGATAACCTCGATCGACCAAAAGCTTAGCCAATTTGTCACCCATGCCATACAGCACTTGCATTTCAAAGCGGCGGCGTGGTATATTGAGAGTTTCGGCAATGGCGATCGCCCTGGCTTGCGATCGGACATTATGACTAGCAATTGCAGCATACAAATATTCGTGATTTTCCAGCAACAACTGAGTCATTGCTTCAAAATTTGCATCCGTAGCAACTTTATCATTGTAGACTGGCTGCGGCCAATCTTTCTACATCGCTTTGATAGTTTCCTGATCCCAGTAAGCGCCTTTTACAAGACGCACAGTTAGGGGAGTCCCGCGCAATTTAGCCCAGGCAATAATGTCTTGCAAATCTTGTTTG
>JAJAYT010000492.1 GCA_026786085.1 Microcoleus sp. CAN_BIN18
ACTCGCCCGGCGGTAATGGAAAGATTCAAGGCGGCGGTCACTGACCGCAGTCGAATGTGTTGAAACCGCCGGATCGTTTTTCTCTCAGGTCTAAAGACTCTGAGTTTCCCACTTACCGATTTTTTTATGAATAAAATTTTTACGTGCTGGCGATCGACCAAAATTCCGCTCCTGGGCTTGTCCTTAGCTGTGCTGGCAACTCTTCCAGCCTTTCGCTCGATCGCCAGTCCGCTGTCTCCATCCCCCACACAGCAGTCAAAGCCTACTATAATTGTCTCAGTCGATCGACCTCCAGCACTCTCAACCGGCTCAAAGTCTCCCAAAAATCCGGTAACAGTGGCGGCAAATCCATCCCCAGTCAAGACAATAAACGCTCAAGGAACAGCGGTTGGTCGATCGCTCGAAATCAAAGAAATTCGCGGTACAGTCACCTTTAAAGGGCGGCCTGCTGTCGTGGGCGATCGGCTCCTCGCCCCCGGAGATGAAATCATCACCGGCCCCGATTCCACAGCCCGGTTAGCGATCGACAACAACATCGGCATCGTCGAAGTATCCGAAAAAACCGCAGTCAAAATATCCGATTTGTCAAGCAGTGCAGGCGAAAATGACACAGCTATTTTTGTCAGCAGGGGGCGAGTCAGATTGTCGATCGGCAAAACTGCTGCGACAACTCCCGCCACCAACACCTCAGCAATTATCCCGCCCAACCAAATAGCCGCCCTCGATACCTTCAGCGGACTCGGCAAAACAAGTCAAATTGCCCAACAAAAAAAATCTCCCAGAACCGCCCCAGTTAGGGTAGAAACGCCCGAAGGTGTGGCCGGAGTCCGGGGTACATCCTTTGGCGTTAGCGTCGGCCCCGACGGCAAAACCTCAGTCGAAACCATTGAAGGTACAGTCGAAGTATCGGGCCGCACCGACTCGGAAGTAGTTGTCACCCGCGGCAACACCACGGTAATTTTCCCTCAAACCCCGCCCGCGGCGCCCTCAGCGAGCCCTCGCATACCCGAACTCAAAGTCCGCAGTTTGTTCAGAATCGGTGGCGATATCTATCGCTTCAGAGGTCAAATTAACCCGATCGACATAGTTTATGTCAACAACGAAGCAATTAAGATCGATCGAGAGGGCAACTTCAAAATCCAAGGGATTTTACCTCCAAGCCGCCGCCTCAACATCGTAGTCCGAGGCCCGTCAGTCACAGAAAGGCATTACACTCTCGCAGTTCCCTAAACAACCTATCTGAAACGTCGGAATCGAAGGTCAATTATTGCGTGAAATTAATTGCATGAAGTTCAAAGAATTGATTGAGCATCTCAAACAAAATCAACTGATCGGCATCCGGCAATATATCACCACAAATCCTCCCTGGATGACAGGCGCCGCCGCAGGTATCCTGTCTGTAACCATGCTGCAATTGGGAATGTGGAAACCTCTTGAATATTTGGGATACAAAACCCTATTTCAAATTCGAGAATCGGGAATGTTGCCAAATCCGGGATGGGATGACAGAATTGCCGTAATTGCGATCGAGCCGCAAAGCTTAAAGGAATACGGTATGTTTCCTTGGCCACGCAATCGCTACGCCGAACTTCTATCAGCCCTGAAAAAATCTCCACCCACAGCAATTGGTTTCGATATTCTCTTCCTCGATCCGAGTCCGAAAGATGAAATGTTAGCCGGTGCGATCGCCACTAACGGCAAAGTTGTACTCCCAAGAACCACCAAAGAAGAACCAGTAGCATCTTTAAAAGCAGTCGCCGCAGGTGTCGGACACATCATCCACGAACCCGACAGCGACGGCGTTAGTCGCGAGTCAAAAATCTTTCGGGCCGGAATTCCTAACTTCGGTTTAGCAATGACTCAGAGATACAATGCTGCTAACCCACAAAACCCTGTATTGTTGCCGCAGCCAGAAAATATGCAGGAACAAAAAGTCTGGATTAACTGGCCCGGGAACACAGAAAATCTACCCACTTATGCTTTTGTCGATGTTGTAGAAGGTAGAATTCCTGAAAATACTTTAGCGAATAAATTAGTCTTAGTCGGCCTAGTTGCCACTGGTTTTGACCAGATATCATCACCTCTCAACAAGACTACGGGTGGGGTTTATTTATATGCAGCGTTGATTGACAATTTGCTGAATCAACGCTTGCTGCGGCGGCTGCCGGTACTGCTAGAATTTTTGTTATTGTTGGGAATTGGCCCGCTTACTTCTTGGATTCTGTCCAAGCGAGGTGTCAAATCAAGAATTGCGATCGCCCTTGGTTTGCCTGTAGTTTGGGTTGTGGCTGCTGCTGTGTTATTTGGCTTCTATTTTTGGTGGCTTCCCATTGCTGCGCCCATCGGCACTCTGATTTTATCTGGTACTGCTTTGCAACTGCGCGAACAATACGAAAAACAGCAATTAATGAGGTTATTTGAACAGCACGTCGCTCCCGAAACTGCTCAGCTTATTTGGGCACGCAAAGCTGAGATATTTGAACAGGGAGAACTCGAACCTCAAGAACTTACAGCAACTGTGCTGTTTATGGATATTCGCAGTTTTACTTCGATTTCCGAAAAAATGCCCGCGCGGGATTTGCTCAACTGGCTGAACAATTATTTAGAAGCAATGACCGACTGTATTATGGATCACGGTGGCGTTGTTGATAAATACATCGGTGATGCAATTATGGCAGTTTTTGGGGTGCCTTTTTGCCACAGCGAATATGCAGAAATTCAACAAGATGCTTTGAATGCAGTTGCGGCTTGTATCGCCATGCACGAAAAGCTCCACGAAATTAATCAGCAGTTGAGAATTGACCGCAAACCTTTAATTAAGTTTGGTATTGGTTTGCATACTGGACAGTTAGTTGCTGGCACTGTCGGCGGTTCCCGGCGTTTAAATTATTCTGTAATCGGCGATGCTGTCAACGTTGCTGCTAGATTGGAAGCGATGAATAAGGAAATTGTGTCTGATAGTCCTTTTAATTTGTTGGTGACGGGGAGGACTTTTGCTTATGTGCGCGATCGCTACGAAGGCCAAAAAGTAGGAGAAATTCAATTGCGCGGCAAAAAAGAAGAAACTGTGGTTTATGCTATTTTGGGGGAAAAGTAATAGTCATGAATTTGTAGGGTGTGCACCGCGCACCGGTTGAGTTTGTCCCCCACTCCCACCGAAAACGGTTGACTAATACCATTTATAAAAAAGCTTGCTACAACAAAAATGTTGGGTTGGATTTCCTCAGCCTACAATGGAACAGGTGCGTCGCTATGAGATTGTCGCTCTTTCTTGAGGATTGTCGATGGCGACACACCCTACGACTCAACCAACATTCTCCTCAGAAACCCGGTTTCTCGCCACCCCGCTAATCCCAGAAACCGGGTTTCTCCCTAAATTTCTACGACTCAACCAACATTCTCCGCAGAAACCCGGTTTCTCCCCACCCAGCCACACAACATCATCCCAGAAACCGGGTTTCTTCCTAAATTTCTACGACTCAACCAACATTCTCCGCAGAAACCCGGTTTCTCCCCACCCAGCCACACAATTCGACCCAATCGGGGAACCGTTCGATGTGTCGTCTTTCCCAAAAAAAATCGAGTCACCAGAGACGACAAAAAAAGGGAAAAAGAAAAAAGAGTAAAGAGTAAAGAGCAAAAGAGCAAAGAAGAGTCCTCGCGGGAGACTACAGCACAGAACCGAAAACCGGAGACTACGCAGAAGCCCGAGCTACGCGAAAACCGATGAACCTGCTGCGATAGTCCACCGAAGACCTGAGACGATAGGCACTACGGCAATTGACCGCATTGCCGTACCAGGAACCGCCACGCCGCACTCGGTTTTTACTATCTCCACCACTTTCCCAGGCACTTCCGTCAGTCGGCGCACCGTTATAATTATTGTGCCCAACATCTTGGCACCATTCCCAGATATTCCCGTGCATATCGTAAAGTCCAAAGCTATTAGGCGGAAAACTACCCACAACAGTTGTTTTTCCACGATAGATTCCCTTCGGTGCAGAACCGTAGGGATTATTGCCGTCATAATTAACTAAATCCGGGGTAACTGTGTCCCCAAAATGAAATGGAGTAGTTGTCCCAGCGCGACAAGCATATTCCCATTCCGCCTCACTAGGCAGGCGATAGCTGCTACGCGTCTTCTGAGACAATCTGGCACAAAATTCAACAGCATCATTCCAAGAAACGCTTTCTACAGGCAGGTTTTTACCCTTGAAGTCAGAAGGGTCAGGATTAAGGTCATACTGGATTTTGGGCGAATTAGCTACTGCTGCCCACTGTGCTTGAGTAATCGGGTATTTCCCCAGCAGAAACGGTTTGATTGTCACCTGATGTTGAGGTTTTTGACTGTCATGCCTTTCTGCTTCACTTGCAGGTGCACCCATTTTGAAGTTGCCTTTGGGGATATAAACCATTTCTAGAGTAATATCTTGCCCCAAATATTGGGTTAAATATGACGCTAGTTTAGGTTCCCGGTGATTGATTTCCGCTTGAGCATCAACAGTCACGGTGTTAAAGGTGAAGTTTTGTAATAGCTCAATATAAGAAATTACCCTTCTAGCAAAACCAGACAACACTGTTGCCGTTGTTTTACCTTTCAATATGCTGGGTTCTGGTGGCGGCGGCTCAACTTTACTAGGAGTTGAAATCTTTCTAGCAACAGCATCCAGCACGTTAACCGCCGTCGGACGTTTATTTCTATCTTTTTACAAACACCCTTTAACAATTCCCGCCAAAGGTTCAGGTATTTTCGACCAATCTATCGATGGCGGTTCCTTCATCACTTGCGCCATCAACTGCTGATTTGTGTTCCCAGTAAAAGGAAACTGACCCGTGAGCATTTCTGCTATCATCACTCCCAATGACCAAATATCCCAACTCACAGCCACAACTCCTTCATAGGATTCTGGTGGAGAGTATCCGTGAGTTCCGTTTTGGCTATTAGTACGCTCAGATTTTTGAGAATTCATCGACCTCAACAAACCAAAATCCGATAATTTCCAGCAACTACCAACTCGCAGAATATTACCTGGTTTCAAATCTTGATGCACTCTAGGATTTCGTTCACCGTGGAGATAAACTAAAGCAGAAGCTATGGCCTCAACTATTTCCTCTACTTCCGCAATCGGCAAAGTTTTAGTTTTATCTATATGTTCCTGTAGTGTCCCCTGCGCTAGTTCCATCACCAGATATAAAAAATCATAGCGTCCAATCGTACACTGCCCAGGCAAAAAACAACGCACTAAATTAGGGTGTTCTAAATTAACCGCAGCCCTCAGTTCATCTAGCTGTTTTGTGCGGTTTTGTTGGTCTTTATCTGGTTCAATCAGTTTAACAGCCACTTGACGAATAAAGTGATCGCCAACCACTTCATCAGCCAAGAAAACACCGCCATAGTTTCCAGAACCTAGCAATTTTTGCAAATAATACTTGGCATCAATGTTTGTCTCTTCCAACATTCGCCACAATAAATCACTCATTTATTTAACTCTCCCTCATTAACTCGAATCGCTATTACAGTAATATTATCTGCACCGCCACTTTCTAAAGCTGCTGTTACGCAAGCATCAGTCAATTTTTGTGGTACATCTCTAAATTGTGCCACCAAACCTTGCAATTCTGCATCACTAATTTCTCCATGTAACCCATCGCTGCACAAAAGCAACAAATCACCAGCTTGCAATTTCCGAATAACTGAGGGAGAATCATCCCATTTCGGGTCAACAGAAAACTGAGCATTTCCCTGGCCGCCCAAACAGGAATTAACAACAGAACGCATCGGGTGAGTCGCCACTTGTTCCGGGGTAATTTGCCCTAAATCTAACAGTACCCGCACCACTGAATGATCCGCTGTCATGTAAGGAGAATCATCACCACCAAAGTGATATAAACGACAGTCACCTGCATAGAGATGAATCAATTCTGTAGGAGTAACGATGGCCGCGACAATAGTTGTCCCCATACCCAGCAATCCAAAATCTGTATTGCCTTTTTCTCGAATTGCACTATCAGCATCATGGAAGGCATTTAGCAATAATTCGTATCGCTCAACGGGTTCAGATGGTAGGGGATTTTTGAGCAATTCTCGAAAAGTATCAACAGCAATTTGCGATGCTACTTCTCCTCCCCGATGACCTCCCATGCCATCAGCGACTACTGCTAGTATAGCAGATTTGTCTTCCCAGGATTCAATTAAGTAATTATCTTCGTTGGTTTCGCGCTTTTTACCTATATCGGTTTTGGCATCGTAAGTCAGTAGTGTTACCGGCAATTCATTGTCCAATTGATTATCCATAGGTTATACCATTTCTAGTTTCTCGGCATTTTTCCACAACTAATCTGGGAATAAGCCTAGTTGATGAACACCAACAATCGGCTATCGATAATTAATGACCTCAAACTCCAAATTACCCAGTTTAAGCTTAGTCCCTACCTTCAGTATAACAGGAGCCGAAGGCTGATTAGGGCCAATGGGAGAAAGTTCTTTATCATTGACAAAAGTGCCATTACTGCTGCACAAATCAACAATTTCTAGTTCCCCTTCTACCCACTGAATCTCCGCATGACGGCGGGATACCGCAGGTGGATTGCCAATTTCACAGTCAGTCAAATCAATATCTACTTTAATATGCGGTGGGTCATCGCGACCAATTAATGTTCGCATCTGATTGAGGCGAAATTTACGTTGTGCACCGGGCCCATTGAGCACTAGCAATTGTGCTGTGTCGGGGCTAATTCGAGATAAACCAGGGATGGGGTCGAGACCAAAGCCATTACTCATGTTGATTTTTGATTGATAGGATAGTCTTGGAAGCAGAAACCGGGTTTTTTCCAAAATCTTCGTTAATAGCCTTTAATCTCGGTAAAAACCCGGTTTCTGGGGATTAACGAGTAGTTAGAAATCAATACGGTTTACTTAAGACGATGCAGGCGGTAAAAAATTATAAAAAATAAATACTGCGATTGCTTCGTTCCTCGCAATGACAATCTTAAGTGAACCGTATTGAGCTAGAAACCGGGTTTTTTACG
>JAJAYT010000493.1 GCA_026786085.1 Microcoleus sp. CAN_BIN18
CTTTCTTTCCTTTTTCCTTCTTCTTTCTTTCTTTCTTTCTTCCTTCTTCCTTCTGACTAACATCCGTTAAATCCGCTACACAATCCGTTGCCGAACTTCCTTCTTCCTTCTTGCTTATCCTATAATCAAAACCCCCCTTTTTCAAGGAGGGTTAGAGGCATAAAATACGCCAGATTCTCCTTACATCGAAGAACCCAAACCGGCATAAGCACCGTAGAAGAAAAGACTCAAAATGCTCAGAGCACCGAGACCAGCGACAGTAGCTACCAGCCACAAAGGAATTTTGCCACCACTAGACATAGCCATCACCTCATTAATTCACAGCTAAACAAATTCGATTGAAACACAGATATCAGACTCAAACACCAGTTAATTAAAGAAATAACTGGAGAACAAAATACCAAGAGTAAAAATCATCAACAGACCCAAATAAAGGGAAGTCCGATTTAACTCAACAGGCTGTTCATTGGGATTAGGAACGCGCTCAGGCATTGTAAACTCCTATCGTTGAATAAATTGCATTGCTGCGATCGCGCCCAAAAAGAAAATTGTTGGGACACCTAAAGTATGAACGGCCAACCACCGCACCGTAAAAATCGGATACGAAATTGGCTCATTGTTTGGGGTTCTGCTCGTCATTTTTTCAGATCCTTGTTAAATTACTTGCCAATGAACTGATCTACTTGTTTCTTAGCTTCAAAGCGATCGGAAATAATCGGTACTTCTTCCCGTTGCGGGGTGAAATATTGGTTAGGGCGAGGAGTTCCGAAAGCATCGTACGCCAAACCCGTTTGCACAAACAGCCATCCAGCCACAAACAAAGCTGGAATGGTGATGCTGTGAATTACCCAATAACGGATACTTGTAATAATGTCCCCAAACGGACGTTCTCCGGTTGTACCAGCCATTTAGAATTCTCCTTTCAACAACAAATCGACAGACAATCTCTATTACTATTCTACTATCAAGCAGCTTGTGCTGAACCTTGATATTTCAGCAGAGTACCGTTTGCACCGATCACAAATCCGCGATCGGGGCCCATAAAGACAATCCTGTAAAAATTAGCAGGAACGTCCTCAACTTCGCGGTCTTTTTGCCAAGTTTTTCCGCCGTCCAAGCTGCACAGCAAATTGCCGCCGCCACCGGCTACCCAAACTTCATTGTCAGTGCGGTAAGCCATGTCCAGCAAACCCCAACTCGCCTTGCGATCGGGAAAAAACGGTTTTCCCCAGCCTTCGGCCTCAGACGCATCACTAAACTGAATCTGACCGCCGCGGGCGATCATCCACAAACGTCCGTCCTTGGTAAAGCCCATATTCTGAAGGCGGCGAGAACTATTACGGTTGTGAGGTTCCCAAGCATCCAGTCCCGGCTTCCAGACAGAATAGAAATTTCCCTTCGAGGAAACCGCAACATACTTTCCATCTTCAGAACGGTTGATATTGCGAACGACTCCAAAGGAATCTTGCACAATAGCTTTCCAATTCTTGCCAGCGTCAGTAGTCCGGTAAATCGCCCCGACATCCGTCGTCATGTCAGCCGTATTTGGGCCGATAGCTGCGATCGTACTCGGAGAACCGGGTAACTGAGAGCTCAAAGCAATGCGCGTCCAAGACTTACCTTCATCTTCTGTGTGAAGCAAAACTGAAGGCTGACCAACAATCCAGCCTTCGGAACCCGAAAAACTCACCGATGCAAAACGCGACCTAGTATCATCGATATCCAGGGCGATCCGCTTCCAGTTAGAACCGCCATCGGTGGTTTCAAACAGAGTCGCCTCAGAACCCACCACCCAGCCGTGCTGAGAATTTCCCGTAAAGGCGATATCCTGTAAATTAGCTTCCGTGGGCAAGGCAATTACCTGCCAGGGATTGTAACTCACAGAACCGATCGTGCTGCAACTCGTACAGATGAGGGCAGCCGCCAATAACATTACAATTCGTTGCCAAAATCTCACAATCGTTTTACTGCAAACCATACATACTAAGTAACAACAAAAAGCCAACGACCAAGCCGCCAAAAATCAGCAAACTTTTCTGACCTTCGGTCATGCCGTTGACACCGACACCGTAACGCTGATTTGCTTTGAATCCCGATACCCCTTCCAGCAGGCCGAGATTTTGAAACACTGACTTGCGCCCCGCGCAAACGGGACAGACCCAAGTCATAGGCAAATCTTCAAAAGCCGTGCCCGGGGCAATATCAATTTTAGGATTGCCCTTTTTCGGATCGTAGATGTAGCCGCAGGCGCGACACTCATGCCGATCGAGGGTTTTAGTCTCAGTGGCTGAATCGCTCATAAATCCAAAATTATGGGTCAGCTAATCGTGAAGTACCTCAGCCAAACTTCGCTATAGTTGGGGCTTCCAACTAAAACTCAGATTAGGACGGTCTTATTCGTCTTCGAGATTTCCCGTCTCAACCGCCGATGCCACGTTGGGACACCACAAGGATGTTCGACATTTAAGTCGATCGTGGTCTTACTTAGCGTCCACAGGCATCAGCCCGTCTTCCACAGGCAGTTACAAAATTGTTGGCTTAGCCTGGATATTCCGGTTTTATTAAAATATACATTAAAAATTATTGCAGAAGATGGACGATTTATCTCAACTAATTAGTAATTCTAGCTACCCAAAATCTATATAATATGTAAAGACAAGTTACAGAACCCTTTCACAGAGGCAGTAATTATTCACTGTGTTTGCACTTAGCGGCTACGAGTATTTTTTAGGTTTTCTGTTAATTTCCAGCCTAGTGCCTATCCTCGCCCTCACGGCGTCTAAGGTGCTGCGGCCCAAAAGTCGTCCCTACGACCGACGGACTACCTACGAATCTGGCGTCGAGCCGATCGGCGGAGCGTGGATTCAGTTCAACATCCGATATTATATGTTCGCCCTGGTCTTCGTCATCTTCGACGTAGAGACAGTCTTCCTCTACCCTTGGGCGGTTGCTTTCAACCAACTAGGGCTCTTGGCTTTTATCGAAGCCTTGTTTTTCATTACGATACTCGTTATAGCTCTTGTATATGCTTGGCGCAAAGGAGCCTTAGAATGGTCTTAACTTCTGACAAATCACAAAAATCGCTAATTGTCAATCCAGCAGAGCGACCTGAAGTCACGTCTCAACTCTCAGAGAACATCATCCTGACGACAGTTGATGACCTCTATAATTGGGCGAGACTTTCTAGCCTGTGGCCGCTGCTTTACGGTACGGCTTGCTGCTTCATCGAATTTGCAGCTTTGATTGGTTCGCGCTTTGACTTCGACAGATTTGGCTTAGTACCTCGATCGAGTCCCCGACAAGCCGACTTGCTAATCACCGCCGGCACAATCACCATGAAGTACGCCCCCATCTTGGTGCGGCTGTACGAACAAATGCCCGAACCCAAGTACGTCATCGCGATGGGCGCTTGCACGATCACCGGCGGAATGTTCAGCGTAGACTCCCCCACAGCAGTCAGAGGCGTTGACAAACTGATTCCCGTAGACGTGTACATCCCCGGCTGTCCTCCTCGTCCAGAAGCGATTATTGATGCAATTATCAAACTGCGGAAAAAAATCGCCAACGACTCGATGCAGGAACGCGCAAACTTGCTGCCAACTCACCGCTACTACACAAGACCCCACAAAATGAAAGTAGTAGACGACATTTTGGACGGCAAGTATTTGTCAATTCCCGGCCGGATGGCCCCACCGAAAGAATTGACGGAAGCTATGGGAATGCCAGTACCGCCGGCTTTGCTTGCATCACAAAAACAGGAGGTAGAACGTGGCTGAGACAGAAACCTCAATTGTTGAAGCAGGTAAAGTTTCGCAGTGGTTGACTCAAAATGGCTTTGAACACGAAGCTTTAGCACCCGATAATTTGGGTGTGGAAATATTAAAGGTCGATCGAGAATTCCTAATTCCGATGTCAACAGCACTGTATGCCTACGGCTTCAATTATATGCAGTGTCAGTGCGCCTACGACCAAGGCCCTGGACAAGATTTAGTCAGCGTCTACCACTTAGCTAAGCTGACAGATAACGCTTCCCATCCCGAAGAAGTCCGCGTCAAAGTATTTATCCCCCGCGAAGATCCGAGAGTACCATCAGTGTATTGGATTTGGAAAGCGGCAGATTTCCAAGAGCGGGAATCCTACGATATGTACGGCATAGTCTACGAAGGACATCCGAATCTGAAACGAATTTTGATGAACGAAGATTGGGTAGGCTGGCCGCTGCGGAAAGATTACATTTCCCCTGATTTTTACGAATTGCAAGACGCTTATTAAGGGAGTTTTGAGTTTTTAGGTCAAAATTTAGTCGATCATTTTGCATCCACTTCCTTGGGGAGTGGGTGCATTTTTTTTTGTGCATTTTTTTAACGGGTAACTGCTTCCCAGTTAATGAGAAAAACATTTCATAAAATTTGTAGATACTGTGTTTTTTTACGCTTAGCTACTTAATGCGATCGCGAACTGTTAAGTAAGTAGGTAGGCGTAAATAAACCTTGCTATGTAACAAAGTGTAAAGCTCCCATAACCCCTGCGATTGCTTCACTTCACTTCGTTTCGCTCGCAATGACATTTGTGTATTTTCCCACTCATCTACTTAGGTGGGTACAAATAAACATTAGATGGGGAGGGCGGGTTTTGCCTTGATCAACTGGCTGGTATCATAGATTTTTAGCCGGCACCCGCCCCTACAAGATACTATTGTTTTTTGGCAATGACCTACTTAGTAAAGCGGGTTTTGCCTTGATCAACTGGCTGGTATCATAGATTTTTAACCGGCACCCGCCCCTACAAAATACTATTGTTTTTTTGGCAATGACCTACTTAGTAAAGCAAGATACTCGCTTTATTGTAAGATATTTACACTAACTATAAGGATCATCGAAAATAATGCGAATTTTAATGATGGGCGGTACTCGGTTTATCGGGGTTTATCTTACTAAGATTTTAGCAGCACAAGGGCATGAAGTTGTGTTGTTTAACCGGGGTAGTAAGCCTGTACCGGTTTCGGGTGTGAAACAGATTTTGGGCGATCGCACAAATGTCGATCAACTTAAAGACAAGTTATCGGCTCTTGAGTTTGATGTCGTTTTTGACAACAACGGTCGCGAATTGAGCGATACAAAGCCTTTAGCTGAAATATTTAAAGGACGGGTGCAGCACTTTGTTTATATGAGCTCGGCGGGGGTTTATTTGAAATCGGATCAAATGCCTCATATTGAAGGGGATGCTACTGATCCCAAAAGCCGACATTTGGGTAAATGCGAAACTGAAACTTACTTGGCCGAGTCCGGTTTGCCTTGGACTTCGATTCGCCCGACTTACATTTATGGCCCTCAAAATTATAACGATTTGGAGGCTTGGTTTTTCGATCGCATTGCGCGCGATCGCCCGATTCCGATTCCTGGTAACGGTATGCACTTTACGCAGTTTGGGCATTGTCAAGATTTGGCGAATGCTATGGCTGCGGTTTTGGGCAACGAAAGGGCGATCGGGCAAATTTACAACGTTTCGGGCGATCGATTTGTCACCTTTGACGGTTTAGCTCGCGCCTGCATCCAAGCCGCCGGCAAATCGCCCGATGATATTAAGATTGTACACTACGATCCGAAACAATTTGACTTTGGCAAAAAGAAAGCTTTCCCAATGCGAGTGCAGCACTTTTTCGCCTCAGTTAATAAAGCTGTTACCGAGCTTAACTGGAAACCAGAATTCGACTTAGTTTCTGGATTGAAAGATTCATTTCAGAATGATTATGTAGTTTCGGGACGGGACAAAGCTGAGATAGATTTTTCGGTTGACGATGAGATTTTGAAAGCCGTTTAAAGTAAAATTAAAGTATGGTGTGCAGCGCGCACCATACCAATGTTTAGGGAGAAAAATAACATGAGATTTATCAATCCCAAAATTGATTTTGCCTTCAAGAAAATATTTGGGTCTGCCCAGAGTAACGACATTTTGATTAGTTTCTTGAATGCCATACTCTATGAAGGCAGATCCATCATTGAAAGCTTAGAAATCCTTGACCCTTATCTTGCCCCTCAAATAGCCGGAGTTAAAAACAGCTACTTAGATGTCAAAGCGCTACTTAACGATGGCACATTTGTGATTATCGAAATGCAAGTTTTGAAGGTGCAGGCATTTGGGAAGCGAGTTTTGTACAATGCAGCAAAAACTTATGCACTGCAACTAACAAGGGGAGAATTATACCAGCAATTGCGACCTGTGATTGCTTTGACTATCACAGATTTTGAAATGTTTAGCGGGCATCAAGATGTAATTTCGCATTTTGTCTTCAAAGAAAGAACTCGCCTGTCTGATTATCTACAGAATGACATTGAGTTAGTATTTGTAGAGTTGCCCAAATTTAAGAAAGAATTGGATCAACTAGAAAATATTACGGACAAGTGGATTTACTTTATCAAAACCACTGGTACTTTGGATGAAGTGCCTCAAACAATGGCTACAGTTCCGCAAATTCAGAAAGCTTTTGAAATTGCCAATGAAGTTAGTTTGACACAGGATGAATTGAACACGTTACAGCAGCAAGAGTTCTTTGCTCAAGATCAGGAAAGTTCAGTGGCTGTAGGCCGGGAAGAAGGCAGACAAGAAGGTAGACAAGAAGGCAGACAAGAAGGCAGACAAGAAGGCAGACAAGAAGGCAGACAAGAAGCACAAATAGAGTTAATCATGCTTTCGGTGAATCGTCTTTTAGGTCAACTAAACCCCGATATAGAAAGGCGTATTCAGCAGTTATCGAGCGACCAATTAGAAATTTTATTAAACGCCCTATGGGGTTTTTCAAACTTGGAAGAGTTGAGTGATTGGTTGGACGACAATTCTCAATAAGTTGATAACGCACCCTACCAGTTAAATAAAAGTAAGGTGCGTAGTTCACAGACTCGGAAATATTAGGTAAATTTCATGCTTGGAATCACACTCAGCAGTCGCTACAGCATTATCCGTCACTTGGGAGGCGGCGGATTTGCTCAAACTTATTTAGCTGAAGATAGTCAGCTACCAGGGAATCACCTCTGCGTCGTCAAGCAACTCAAACCTCAAGCAACTGATCCAGAAACTCTACAGGTAGCCCGACGTTTGTTCGATACCGAAGCGCAGGTTTTGTACAAGTTGGGAAATCACGATCGCATTCCCCGACTTTTTGCATACTTTGAAGAAAATCAAGAGTTTTATCTCGTTCAAGAATTGATAGAAGGCCACGATTTAAGTCAAGAAATTACGCCCGCTTCTCCTGGAAATGCGGGAGGTATGAAGGAAGATGAAGTCATTTGTATATTGCAGGAACTTCTGGAAATTTTAGACTTCGTACACCAGCAAAATGTGATTCATCGCGATGTTAATCCCCGCAATATCCTCCGCAGAGATCGAGACGGAAAATTAGTTTTAATTGACTTCGGTGCAGTCAAAGAAATTAGCACTCAAATCACCAATCCTCAGCCCAAAAATAGCTTGAGTGTGAGCATCGGTACTCCCGGTTATATGCCCAGCGAACAAGCTCATGGCAACCCAAAACTTAGCAGCGATATCTATGCCGCAGGTGCGATCGCAATTCAATGCCTCACGGGCATAACTCCCCACCAATTACCCAAAGATTCCGATACAGAAGAGATTATTTGGCAGGACAAAACATCCGTTAGTCCTGAATTCGGGAAAATCTTAGATAAGATGGTAAAATACGATTTTAGGCAACGTTATGCTAGTGCCAGTGAAGCGCTGCAAGCTATTAAAGAATTGAACAATTCTTTAATCGGTACTGTTCCAGTATTGCCTGCGGTTGCTGCTGCGAAAAAGTCTCCTAAACCGCGAAGAAAAATATATTTCAAAATATTGGCGATCGCCAGTTTAATTGGTATCACTATTCTAGGATCAACTTATGCTGTGAATACTTTTAATTCTGCCAATGCAACTGATTTGTACAACCGAGGAAATACCCTTTACAATTTAAGCAAATTTGAAGAAGCTCTGGCAGCTTACGATCGAGCAATAACTCTGAGACCGGATTATGCGGAAGTTTGGCAGGAAAAAGCTAAAACTTTATTTGAATTGAAAAAATATAAGGAGTCACAATCAGCCTATGATAAAGCAATAGAATTAAAGCCGGAATATTTGGAAGCTTGGACGGGACGCGGTTATGCTTTGGATAAGTTGCAACAGTCAAAAGAGGCGATCGCATCTTTTGACAACGCTTTGAAAATCCAGCCAGACTATGCCCCAGCGTGGGAAGGTAGAGGCGATGCTCTGTTAGATTCGCAGCGGTACGAAGAGGCGATCGCCTCCTACGAAAAAGCCGTACAATTTCAGCCTGATTTGTACCGTGCTTGGTACAATCGGGGACAAGCTTATCAAAAATTAAAACAGTACGATCGAGCCGTAGAATCCTATCAAAAAGCAGTTGAGATCAAATTTGACAATTCTGAAGTTTGGTACAACTTAGGCAATGTTTTCCTCGAATTGAACAAAAACCAAGAAGCTTTAGAAGCCTACGAAAAAGCTGTACGTTTCCAGCCAAAATTTCATCAAGCGTGGTACAGTAAAGGCATCGCTTTGCTAAAAATGCGTCGGCATGAAGAAGCAGTAGCAGCCTACGAAACAACTGTCAAATTAAAACCAGATTATTATCAAGCCTGGTACAATTTAGGTTGGTCGTACCACGAATTGCGCAAGTACGAACAAGCAATTGAGTGTTATAACAAAGCCCTTGACTTGAACCCAAAAGAATCTCAAGCATGGTACAATAGAGGCAATGCACAATATAATTTGAAGCGGTACGAAGAGGCGATCGCCTCTTACAACGAAGCCGTATATGTCAAGCCAGACTACTCGGAAGCCTGGTACAGTCGCGGTAATGCCCTTGTAGCGGTGAAAAGATACGAAGATGCGATCGGCTCCTATGACAAAGCAATTCGCTACAAACCGGATTACGAAGCCGCAATCGAAGCAAAAAAGCGTGCCGAAAGTCAGCTAGGAACCAGCCCACAGCCGCCCCAAAAACCATAAATTGTTAATTCAGAAAACCGGGCGAATGGAATTCGCGTCTATACAAACAAAACCCGCCTCCGCGGGTTGAAGAATTGACCGTGAAAATTACGTTATTTTCTTTAGTCCGCGGAGGCGGACATCGTTTGTGTAGGCGCGAATTCCATTCGCCGTCTTATCTCGGACATCGTTTAAATAGGCGTGGTTTTAACCGCCGTCTTAACTTTCACCGAACAGTAGGACTAATTACCGTAACGCGGCGGCTGTCTACCAACATCGGCCAAAAACCTCGATCGCTCAATGCTTTTACCGCAGCAATAGCGGCATTTTGATCCGTTGTATAAGCGACGAATAAAAAAGGACGCTGGCCGTAGGAAGCTAAGCCGACTTGCGTACCCAATGCTTGCTTGACTTGGGCGGCTAATTCCGGTTGATTGAAGTAATCTACTAACACTGCATAACCGGGGCCGAGGGCTTGGGGATTGAACGCAAGATTGCCAGTCTGGGGATTGGCGATTGGTTCTGAACCTGTTGCTGGCTGGGGGTTGTAGACTGGCAGGTTTTGGGGAAGTGCTGCTGCGGGCGATCGGACTACGTAAGCTTGCAATCCGACAACATCTTGGATATATTTAACCCAATCGCCAGCGATTTGCGAGTCGCGAAAGCCACCAACTCGCGTCACCGTATCATTGATATATCGACAAACTGTATTATCAGTATTTCCGGGGAAAGAGCGTTTTGCTTTTTCTTGATCTTCCGGCGTTTTGGTGACAATTAATAGTAGATATTCGTCGGACAGCGGCGGTTCGCAACTTGATTCAGCTTTAACAGAATTCGAGAAAACTGTCAAGGCTAAAAGGGCGATCGAGGTAGCAGAAAATAGGGGAAGAAAGACAAAATCTTTGTACAATTTACCCCTAATTTTTGTTAGTTGTTTTGTCGTAAGTTTTGCTAGTTGATTCATGCTGGCTGTAGGGATGCGAGGGCATCGGGAATAGTTTCTGATGGTGCTTGAAATTCACCTGTCAATACATATTCTAATCGTAGTTTTAACCAAGTAATAAACACAGGATCGGTAGAAATAATGGCGGCGGCTGGCTGAGGACATTTTCCTTTAACTTCTGCCATTGTCGTTGCTTCCAGGAAAGCGGGCTGTTTGACTAACCAGAAGTCAATCTGTTTTTCTTGTTCGTTGTAGTTACGATTTCTTTCTTTAAACACTTCATCGAGGGCTTCTTCTTCTAGTAAAAAGCGTTGGCTGGCTAAAACGTAGTAGTAGGTTTGCATTTTTGTCGGTTGTTAGGGGTTAGCAGTTAGCGGTTAATGTCGCCTCTACCGGCGATTTTTGCTCGGGTAGGGGCGGTTTGCCGAGTTGCGGCAGTTTGAGAGTTCTAAACTCTTGTGCCGTTTACTTTACCTTATTTGCTGTCATCTTGGTAGATGTAGAGCAAGTTGTGTCTGAAAAATGATTGGTGTGAGGGGTTGCGGGAGTTGAGGCGATTTTTTTTCGGGCGGTTGATTTTGTCTAAAATTTAGGTGAGAATAGAAAGCTATATAGAATTGTACGTCGAATAATTGCCAGTTATTAAGGCAATCTGGGGCTGTCATACCCGATTGAGAGTGGTTTGGATATGGACAGTATTGCGATCGGTATTGCTTGGTGTGTCGCTTGGGGCGAAGGGCGCGAACCTCAATTTGCGATCGGCGTGTTGCAGGAAATGCGGCAGGCATTGTGTCGGAAGGGGGGTTTTCCGATAAGATGCAATAATTGGGGAGACCAAATGGGAAGAAGTGATGGCTACTTACAAGATAAAACTTTATGGTAAAGTATTATGAAGATTGATTTTGGAGGGTAGCCTCAAAACGATCGGATTATCCGAGATGCAGCGGCTCGTTTGGATGAAATGAGTAATTCTGGGGAGTTATCGGGAGGGCGGTTAATTAAACTTAACGGGCCCGCATCTTTACCTGTGGCTTGTGTTTTGGCGCACAAGATTTCTCGTCTTTACGGTGCAGTTGGAGTTTTCGATACGAAGTTGGGAAAATATGTAATTGCAATTACTCACGATCCAGAGTATAATTTGGGTGAGTTAGTTGATTGATAACTTGCTAAGTAATAGAGGAAGTTTTAGATATGACATCTCAAGAAGTTGCTCTGCAAGTTATCCAGCAAGCTATCTGCGTTTTAGCTGGTTGGGCTGAGGCGACATTGCCCGACGGATGTCAACTTTCAAAAGAACATCCAGCCGTGACTAAAGGGAAAGAATTATTATCATGGCACGACAATACGCAAATAAGTTACTTGGAGTTGCTATTTGATGCTGTCAAGTTTCCCGATAGCAAACACAGAGATTTTAAACCCCGCTATTGTCCGGCAAATGCGCTCGAAGCTAGCGATGATTGTTACCCATCTATTCCTTATCCGCTGACAGAACCTCCAGACTTAGAAGCATATAAAACAATTGTCAAACAAGAGTTAGAAAATCTTCGGGAACAAGACTGGCAAAACTTATCGTTGCTAACTCTGATTTTAGAGAAGTATGGTTCTTGTCTCAGTTTTTGCGAGGGGGATATTGCTTTGATAGATATTGTGCGATCGACTGCGGCCGTAGCATCTGCTTTAGTCAATAATCCAGAAGCACAAGCTATCAGTTTAATTGCTGGTGATTTATCTGGAATTCAAAACTTTATTTACACGATTTCTTCGGATGGTGCACTTAAATCTCTGCGCGCCAGAAGTTTTTACTTAGAATTAGTAGCTGAAGAAATCGTACAGCAACTTTTGGAAGAACTGAATTTGCCTCGCACCAGTGTTATTTATTCTGGAGGTGGAAACTTATATTTGTTAGCACCTGTAACCGAAGATACTGAAAAGGCTGTTGAGACAGTTAAGTCAACTTTTAATCAATGGCTCAAAGACGAATTTCAATGTAAAATATTTTTAGGTTTGGCATCAGAATCTTTTCCTGTCGTCAATGTCAGCAATAAGAGCTTTGCCGGAAATTGGGACAACGTAATTAAGAAAGTCAATAAACAAAAATCTCAAAAATTTGTTGACCAAATTGATAACTTACTTACCCCTAAAGTTAGCTATGAACAGAGATGTCGGGTATGCCATCGAGATGATACTGAAGATTTAAAGCAACTGAATAAACATGAAGATGATTCTGTAATTGCTTGTCTCACTTGTCGAGCAATGTTCGAGTTGGGAGGTAAATTACTCGGAGTAAAAGCTATTATTCGGTCTTCTCTGGAGCAAATAGAAGGAAAAGTCTACACAATTCATTTTAGATTTGGTAGAGGTAATAATATCTACTATCATATCTTCCCCAAATGGAAACAGATTATCAAAGATGCTGGTACAGCTTTGTTAGTTAATGACTGGGAAATAGAACATTACCAATTTTGTCACTTTGACAAAGCCACGCCTCTGTTATTAGGGAACTATGCTGCTAAGAGTATTGATGACGATAATCAAACAATACGTGGTGAGGAATTAGCGGAATTAGCTGAAGGAATTAAGAGAATTGGTTATTTGCGGATGGACGTGGACAATCTAGGAAAAATTTTTGCTAAAGGTTTGGGCAACAAACATTCTTTACCGAGACTAGCCGGACTTTCTCGCCAAATGAGTTATTTCTTTAAAGTTTATCTCAATAGTTTGGCAGATAATCGAAACACAAACTTATTCACAGAAGCACAACATAACGCTGAATCATTAACCGAAAGCTCACGTGAAAATCTAGTGTTTATTTATGCTGGAGGTGATGATTTATTTGTGAGCGGTGCTTGGAATGAAATTGTTGAATTTGCATTTGATGTCTATCAATCATTTCGAGCTTACACAGGTTATAATCGGGATATAACATTATCAGGAGGCATCAGTATCAATGATATTAAGTTTCCTCTTTATCAATCAGCAGATGAATCAGGCGAATCCGAGAAAGTAGCGAAAGGAAATGGTCGAGATAGTTTAGGATTATTTGGGGAGGTATTTAAATGGGATGAATGGCTGGGCAGAAATGAGACAGAAGTTATAAATGCAGAAATTCAAAACTACTTATCCATCGAACAAAAGCCTAGCTTATTTGGTGTTCTGCCTTTCGTCAAAAAGCTTTACACTGTAGATAAAAACTACTCCCGTAGCTTTGTCAGAAACTTACTGGCAACTGCTCAAATTCAAAATCAAATGATTAAGGAGATAGAAGATAAACGAAAAAAACTCCAGTATGAAGGTCAAGATAGGGATATTCGTTATTATCTGCACTTGCCAAAAATTGCTTATACTTTGGCGAGACTTCCCAAGAAAGTCTTAGATGATGATGAATTTAGGAAATCGTTAAAGAGTCCATATAATGCGCCTTATTTTCAGGCGATCGCCATTTGGATTGAATTACTTACTCGCAAATAAAGCCATGACTCAAACAACGACTAAAAGCCAACTTACTTTTACAGGAAAAACAACATGACACCAGAACCTAAAAAGCTTAACTCTCCAACTAAACGTAACCTTCCAAGCGATAATAATCAGTCTGGTGAAGGTCAAAATAGACCAAGACCGTTAGATTCTAATGATTTCTCACAAAAAAGTGAAGATATCGTCACTACAATCGTAAAAAGAATTAATAGCTTTAACACAGGTTTAAAAGAGTATCAAATCCGCGATTTAGTTAATGAAACAGAAAAACTCGGAAAAAAGCTTTTTGATAAAAAATTAAAAACTGCTCAAATACGTAAGTTTTTAGATGCAATCAATCAACTGAATGCTCAACTTAAACGAGAAAAAGACTTTGAAAAAATCAAGCCCGGCATAGAACTTCTACGACCCCAACTTGCTTATGCTGAGGGTAGACAGCAAAGCTTAAAAGAGGAACAGCAAAACGTAAAATATTTGAGATCAGTCATGGAAGCTGCTATTAAAAAAATAGAAGATTCCGAGGATTTTACTCGCCTAGTTCAGTTAATCGAATCAATTATTGCTTATCACAAAGCCGCAGGAGGAAAAGAGTAATGACAGTATCATCTACACAAAAACCACAAAAACCATTGTTAGGAAAATTTCGATTCGCTAGTACCCTAGTCGTAGAAACTGGTTTGCATATTGGTGGCGGTAACGAAACCTTAAGCATTGGTGGATTAGACAAACCTGTAATTCGCGATCCGCTGACTAGACATCCATATTTACCTGGTTCATCAATTAAGGGCAAACTTCGCTCCATTCTAGAACGCCTGCTTAATAAACCTCTAAATCGCCAAGGCAGCCGCGACACATATCGATATGAAAGCGACGATTTTGTAGATGGATTTACAGAAATTAGCTCAGATCAATTTGTCCCCTTTCAAGGTGCTAGAACTTGTGAGGTTTCCCGTGTTTTTGGTTCTACTGGAAGTAATAAATGTTGGATTGAGACTAAGTTAGCGAGAAGTGAAGACATCCTCGCTCCTAACGGTAATTCAAAAATAATTGATGGTGTTGAACATTCTCAAGCAATAGGGCGCAATTCACCTGCTAGATTGATTGTTCGTGACTGTCATTTAACTGACGAATCTGCTGAAGAATTGAAAATAATTGACACTGGGTTATATATGACTGAGTGGAAATTCGAGAATGGAATAGACAGGGTTACAGCAGCAGCAAATCCGCGTCAGGTTGAGCGTGTCCCTAGAGGATCAAAATTCAATTTTGAAATGGTTTACACTGTAGAAGACGAGAGTCAAGTTGAACAAGATTTAAAGAATTTGGCGATCGCCCTAGCGATATTAGAAGATGACGCTCTCGGCGGTCACGGTTCGAGGGGATATGGAAAAATTAAATTTGAGAACTTCAATTTTTTCTATCGCGATGTCAAGCAATACCAGCAAATTTCAAGTGGAAGTGGCAGCGATCGAGAACCTATCGAAAGCAGAAAAAATATCGAAGAATTGCTCGAAAATTTTGGAAGTCTGAACGACAAAATTCAACAGCGTCTATATACCTGAAAATAGGAGTGAAGCATGAGCAGTTGGAAATTATTTAAGCTGAAATTCAACCGCAACCTAGTTCACTTTGGCGAATTGGGAATTGGTCTGGAATCAACCAGCGAAAGGGCGCGATCGGATACGCTATTTAGTGCTTGGGTTAGTGTCTACGCTCGGTTGTTTGGCAAAGAAGCTGTCGAGGAATTGTTACAAGATTTCACAACAAATCAATCCGAACCACCATTTCGCCTCAGTTCGACTTTTATTTACCGTCAAAGAGAAGGAGAAACTATTTATTACCTTTCCCGTCCTTTAGAACGTCCGATTAACTACCCAAAAGAAGATTTTGATTTTTCCAAGGAGTACAAAAAACTTAATTACTTGCCTTTAGAAATCTGGCATCGTTGGTATCAAGGACAAGGTTGGAAAGACAGCGATGCACAAGAATTAATTGCCAAAACAAAAGGTAACGTAACTGGCGATTTGGACAAAGCAGGGACTTTTGATTATGGGAAAGCTTTTGAATCAGGAAAAATGCCCAAGATTGCAGTCGATCGCACTACAAGAGCTACTAACCTCTATCACACTGGATTTGTCAAATATTACGAAAATTCAGGTTTGTACTTCATCGTTGAATTCTCTAAACCTGAATTTGAAAATAAATTTTTGACTGTTTTAAATTTTCTGGGTGACGAAGGAATTGGTGGCGAACGGTCTAGCGGTGCAGGACAATTTAAAATAGAGCCAGAATTAAATTCAAATTGGACAAAAATCCTAGAGTGTTCTGGAAATAATGCTCATAGCATCATCAGTCTATTTTGGGATGATTCCTTAAAAAAAGACTTTGTACAAAATGCAAGTTATGAATTGCAAAAACGGGGAGGATGGGTGGCTTCTTCACCTTCTGGAAGTCAGCGCCGCCGCCAGTCAGTGCAGATGTTTACTGAAGGTTCTGTTTTTCCAGTTAAACCAACAGGAAAATTAGCCAATGTCACACCCGACGGCTTTACAACTCATCAAGTTTATCGCAGTGGCATTAGTTTAAGTTTGCCAATCAAAGTACAGAGTGAGTAAAAGTTATGGTTTCTAATTCTGAAAATGCTATCTGTAAACCAGAATTGTATGAATCTAGACGCATCCAACTTACCAGTCCGATGTTGCATATTGGTTCGGAAGTTCAGAAATTGAGTCCTTTTGAATACGTGCAAACGAGTAGTCGAGTGTATTTGCCGAATCTACAAGCTTTGGCTAAGGAACTCGATCGGCGCGGAAGGTTGCAGGATTATATTAGCAGAATTGAAAATCCCCAAGAACGTACAACCTTGTTAGACTTGTTAGAAAGCACGTTTGGGGAAAATTGGTCAACACAAAAAACTGTTAATGGCGAACAAATTTTTCCTGAAACGGGGATAAGTCGCAAGTGGACAGAGGAAAAAATTACGGATTTTCGTCCGATGATTCGGAATGGATTCGGATATCGTTACATTCCCGGTTCTTCGATTAAAGGGGCTATTCGGACTGCAATTGCTTATTATTTACTCAAACATGAAGAAGATTATAACCTTCCCTCGTCAAGCCGAGTTAGCGAGATTGAGTCGAGGCTGCGCAATAGTATGGGAGAAGTCAAACGAAAAGCAAAATCCACTGACGAGCAACTATTTATGAACGATCTCTTCTCTGATTTTTCTCTTGTTTATCAGGACAAACGAGCACTGGGCCAAACCAGCCTCCCGAACACAGATTTTATGCGAGCAGTTCAGGTAACTGATACTGAACCAATTGTAAAAGAGCCTAAAAAAACCAAACAAGGAAAATCTGTAGTCTTTAACTTACCTGTTGCTGTTGAGGTGATGGTTTCTAGTAGATATCACGATTTCAAAGCTAAGTATAGAGC
>JAJAYT010000494.1 GCA_026786085.1 Microcoleus sp. CAN_BIN18
CCCTTGACCATTACCGCCTTGGGATTGTTTGATTCGGTGTGCTTTTGTATTGCACTTTCAATGGGACAGTTACCATTTCAAATCTCGCAATCCTGTACGCATAATGTTTGCTCGCGTTGGAGCCTCCCTTGCGGGGTAACGTTAGCTTCGCCAAGGTTTTAAGAGCTTTTTAGACCTGCAACACTGTTTCAGTGACTTTGAAACTGTTTAATCGCAGATGACAGAGCAAGGAACTAGCTTCGCATTCCAGGGTGTCGTGACTCGAAAAACGTAGTCAGTTAAGACTTAGGCTGGTCAGAATAGCTTGTTTAGATTGCTCTTGCAAGCTCAGTGTCTTTAGACCTGAGTTCCTGACTTGACCAAATTATCTGGTTGTTGTCAATCGCCAGCTTGTTCTCACCAATATTTTTGAGTTGGCGAGGGCCCGGGAGTAGAGCAACCTGACTGGATTGGAGGTTTGAGAGGGGATGTTGGCGATCGGCTTTTCCCCAACCGTTCAACAGCTTTCTGTACAATACAACAAAAGTCAATCTTTTGCCGATAGGTTTTTTATGACAAACGTTCCTGTATCTCGCATTCGCAATTTTTCGATTATTGCTCACATCGACCACGGAAAATCGACTTTGGCCGATCGGCTGTTGCAGCAAACTGGGACAGTGCAAGCACGGGAGATGAAGGAGCAGTTTTTAGACAATATGGATCTCGAACGCGAACGCGGCATTACGATCAAGCTGCAAGCGGCTCGGATGAATTATACTGCCAAGGACGGACAGGAGTACGTGCTCAATCTGATCGACACTCCTGGACACGTAGACTTCTCCTACGAGGTTTCGCGATCGCTGGCTGCTTGTGAAGGTGCGCTGCTGGTGGTAGACGCATCTCAAGGTGTGGAAGCACAAACCTTGGCAAATGTCTACCTGGCCCTGGCAAACGATTTAGAAATTATTACAGTTTTAAATAAAATTGACCTACCGGGGGCGGAACCAGACAGGGTAAAAGGGGAAATTGAAGAAATTGTCGGTCTCGACTGTAGCGAGGCGATTCTGGCTTCTGCGAAGGAAGGTATCGGTATTGATGATATTTTGGAGGCGATCGTCCAAAAAGTGCCGCCGCCGCAGGATACTGTTGATAAACCACTCAGAGCGTTGATTTTTGATAGTTACTATGATCCTTATCGGGGGGTAATTGTTTATTTCCGGGTGATGGATGGCAGTGTCAAAAAGGGCGATCGAGTTTTATTGATGGTTTCGGGGAAAGAATATGTCATCGATGAATTGGGCATACTTTCACCAACTCAAATACCAGTAGATGAACTGCACGCGGGAGAAGTTGGTTATCTGGGCGCATCAATTAAGGCAGTAGCTGATGCTCGCGTCGGAGATACGATTACTTTGGTCAAAAATCCTGCATCGGAGCCTTGGCCTGGTTATACTGAAGCGACACCGATGGTTTATTGTGGCTTGTTCCCGATCGATGCTGACCAATTTCCTGATTTGCGGGAAGCTTTGGAAAAACTCGAACTTAATGATGCAGCGCTTTCTTACGAACCGGAAACATCGAGTGCGATGGGATTTGGTTTTCGGTGCGGTTTCTTGGGTTTGCTGCACATGGAAATTGTGCAAGAAAGATTGGAGAGAGAATACAATTTGAATTTGATTGTGACGGCTCCTTCTGTGGTTTATCAAGTCACCACAATCAAAGGAGAAGTGTTAATAATTGACAATCCGAGCCGCTTGCCAGACCCTCAGTATCGTGAGAAGATTGAGGAGCCTTATGTGAAAGTAGAAATGCTGTCACCGGAAGCTTATGTGGGGACGCTGATGGAATTGTCTCAGAATCGGCGAGGCGTTTTTAAGGATATGAAGTATCTCAGTCAAGGGCGGACTACGCTGATTTATGAGTTGCCTTTGGCGGAAGTGGTGACGGACTTTTTCGATCAGATGAAATCGCGATCGCGCGGTTATGCAAGTATGGAGTACCAGCTAATTGGTTATCGCGAAAATCCGTTGGTGAAATTGGACATTTTAATTAATGGCGAACCAGTTGATGCTTTGGCGATGATTGTCCACCGTGATAAGGCTTACAATGTGGGCCGCGGCTTGACTGAAAAACTCAAGGAGTTGATTCCTCGCCACCAATTCAAGGTGCCGATTCAAGCAACTATTGGGGCGAAGGTGATTGCTTCGGAGCATATTCCGGCTTTGCGGAAGGATGTGTTGGCGAAGTGTTATGGCGGCGATATTTCGCGGAAGAAGAAGCTGCTGCAAAAGCAGGCGAAGGGTAAGAAGCGGATGAAGTCTGTGGGTACTGTGGATGTGCCGCAGGAGGCTTTTATGGCTGTGCTGAAGCTCGATCGCGATTCTTGATGTGTATAGCCTTTCTCAGAAAGATGAGGTACTATCCGGCTTGCGGGCTTGCGGGCTTGCGGGCTTGCGGGCTTGCGGGCTTGCGGGCATACCTCACCACGCTTGAGAACAGCTATATGTAGCCCTTTGTCAGGAACAGGCTATCAGAGCCTGTTCCACAAAAAGGCAGTTTTATTGTAGTTGTTTACAGTCATCTTGAACAGGCTCTCCGGCCTGTTCTACAAAGAGTAAATTCTCTTGTAGAATCGGCCGGAGAACCCGTCCCTGAAAGGCTTATTTAAGTTGTCGCGTATTTAAATTGTATATTTAGGGCTCTCCCGCCCACTCCACTCATTGTTTGATTATTTTTTAACATACAATTTAAATGTAGAACAGCTTAAGATTGCTATATTCTGGACTTGCGACTAGGATTGTCATGACTTACACGCAAACTCTATTTGTAGGGTGCAACCTAAGCACCTTAAGCTGTCGCACATTTAAATTGTATATTTAGAGCGGGCTACAAGAGCCCACTCCACAAGAGTGTTTAATTTTTTTTGATATGCAATTTAAATGCAGAACAGCTTAGTGTCATGATTTGACCTCTTTTAACTATTATATTATCCTAGAAATGTGGCAACTGAAACCCGATCGCGCCCATCCTTTTTGGCCCGATAAAGCGCCTCGTCGGCGATCGCAATTAACGTCCCCGGCTGCGACATCGGCGCTGGAATGCAGCAAGCTACACCCAAACTCAGCGTCACGTATTCGCTGACAGCAGACTTAGCGTGAACTATCTGCAAACCCCGCACCTGTTGGCCGATAATTTCAGCTACCGAAGCCGCACCTTGAATATCCGTATTTGGCAAAACTATGGCAAATTCTTCTCCACCGTAACGTGCTACTAAATCGGCCGATCGCTTTACCGAACGCTGCAAAACCTGCGCCACTTGCCGCAAACATTCATCTCCCGCTTGGTGGCCGTAAGTATCGTTGTAAAGTTTGAAATAATCGATATCGCACATAATCAAAGATAGCGATGCTTCTTCCCTCGCCAAACGCCGCCATTCCGTATCCATATAGTCATTAAAAAAGCGGCGGTTTCTTACCTCAGTCAAACTGTCGTAAGTTGCAAAATACTGCAAGGCTAGATTGACTTTTTCTAACTGCTGTTTCTGCTGCTGCAATTGACGGTTGAGCACCGTCAACTGCTGTTC
>JAJAYT010000495.1 GCA_026786085.1 Microcoleus sp. CAN_BIN18
ATTCAGAAATGTTGCATGGCTAGAACCATCGGTAGGGGCAATTCATGAATTGCCCCTACCGATGGTTTCATACCTCAAATCAGCAACGCCTGATTTTTATCACTGAATTTTATCATCATTTGATCGCTAAGTAGATGCCAGACTTTCAAGTCGGCATAATGTCGTCGAGTCTCAGTTGTAAATTTGGAAACAGGTAAGAAGAAATAGTATCTCCCAAGCGATATTGTTGCTGCTGGTATACACCATTAACTAACTGGCAGACTGTAAAAGTCGGTTGCTTTGGATTGCCGATAAATTGCCAACCACCCAAGCCCCGAAAGTCCACAATCCAATATTCTGGAATATTCAAAAAAGCATATTCCTCCACTTTTCTGGCATAATCATCTTGCCAATTAGTGCTGACCACTTCAGCAACAAGCTTAATGGTACTACAGTTACAAATAACTGGTTCTTTTTGCCAAAGTGGTTCTTGTCTAAGTTCTGCTTGATCTAAAACAACTACGTCAGGACGCAGCGCTGTGGCTTCAGCATATAGAGGTTTGATCAGGCAAGTTTTTGGCACCAACCAGTTGAAATTATCCCGAAAAATTTCGACATAGATTCTACCAGCAATACTCCCGGCAACTGCTTCGTGAGGGCCAGTAGATTCCATCTCTCTGAGTTCTCCGTCAATTAGTTCATAGCGTGTATTATCGCCATATTGGGAGATAAACTCCTCAAAGCTAAGTAATTTGGGTGTGGTGTAGGTCATAGATCGTGTTTTAACGAGATGTAACTTAATTGTAAGTTTAGTTAAAATCGGCAATATTTCAAGACAACCGACTCCGCCATTGATCGGGGTTTTGAGAACCGTGGAACACCGCAAAGACAACAACTACTTCTTCCGTCTCTTCGTAAAAAACCGCATAGGGAAACCGATGCACCAGCGCTCGGCGATAGCTCTCATGCACCACAGGATAAAGCTTAGGATTGTCAGAAATTTGATCAAAGCAAGCATCAACGCATTCAAGGAATTCCTCTCCTAATCCCTGTTGTTGTTCAGAATACCAATCAAACCCAAGGGTAATATCTTCCTCGGCTTCAGAGAGGATAATTAACGATTTTGGCTTCATCTGTTTCTGATTCTTGCTTTAGCTTGTTCCCAAGAGCTACCTGTACGAGGGTGTTTCAAATAAGCTGTTTTTCGCCGCGCTAGTTCTTGTTTTTGCCATTCCAAAACAGGAAGTTCCTCAGCATTTGAGGCAATGTCATCCCATAACTGCTGAACCAGTTGCAGTTTTTCTGCTAAGCCTAACTTGGACAAATGAACTTCAAAGGCATTCATAAATTATTAAATGCTGTTAACGTTATTCCTATGATAAGTTGAGATTGCCTTTTTTGCCAAAAGCCCGATCGCCCTTTCCTTATCTACCCACCCCACACTTAGTCACGGCAGAGACTTGGCATAATAGTCTCAATCCCTAATTATACAACCAACCACCAGCTCCATGAACACCAACATCAGCCCCATCCTCAAAGTATTCACCCTCTCCGCCGCCGTTTCCCTGGCCATCAAGTACGCAGGGCCCACCTTATCCATACCCTCAACCGACTTAAACGCCCTCATCGCCGTGGTTTCCCCCAGTATCATCCTAGCTGCGATCCTCGGCTGGCGGGCATGGCAACAGCAGCCGAGGTAGGAGATTAGGTGCACATCGTCCCCAAAGACGAGTTAAATTAACCTAGGAACCCTCCATCCCCACCCAGATAAATGAGACAGACAATCAAATGGATCTAACCACCTTAAATCTCAAGCCTTTAAATTTGCTGATTTTTCCTGACTGGAACCAACCAGAAGAATCACTTTATTTAGAGTTAGAACTAATTATTAGGAATCTTGTCAATCATCCCGATCTCGATTTTCTAACTCTTGTAATAGACAGCAGCGAAACCTTAGAAGAATCAGAGTTAGATGCAAGTCTAATTATATCAGCAATTGTCCTGAATCTTTTGATGGAAGAAGATTTAGATACTAGCTGCGAACCCGAAATTATTTTATTAGAAAACCTCACTCCCAGCCAGTGGCTGGATATTTTGCCACATATTCAATATAGAATTAAGTTGAATGCAGAAAATCACCAAGCAATAGCCGACTCTGGAACCGAAAAAATCCCAGTAGTGGAACTGGAACAACTTAGCGATATCACCCTTGACTCCCAAGCTTTAGCGTTGAGAGAATTTGGCAACCAACTCTACCATCAAGGAAGATACGAAGCAGCCATTAAGCACTATCAAAGATTTTTAGTATCCCAGACAGGAGATATAGAACTGTATTATAGCTTAAGCGAGTGTTTGAGAAACCTCAACAGAATCGAAGATGCGATCGCCATTCTAGAACAAAGCATCCGCCATTACCCGACAGCCGGAAAACTACACTTTCACCTTGTCAAAATTTGCCAGCAAAACGGACGCACTCAGCAAGCTATATCAAGTGCAGAAATAGCAGCACAAATACTGCCAGATGAATATGTTTTTCAACTTTTAAAACACTTAACATTGACGATTGTTTACGACACCTTAGATGAGATTCAATTTTACAAGGCAAGATTTGTCCAAGAATTAGATAAATTAATTCAGCAAACATCTCTACAAACTCCAGAATCCAAAATCAATGCTTTCCTAGGTTTGAGAAGTTTCACTAATTTTTACCTAGCATATCAGGCTCACAATGTTGTTGAATCGCAGTCAAAATATGCCAATTTAGTGCATCAAGTTATGACTGCTAACTATCCGCAGTGGGTGCAACCGCGACAGATGCCTCCACTGCTGGAAAATGGCAAAATTAGAGTCGGTTATGTTTCTAGTTATTTGTATGCTTACAGCGGCACTCTATGGTTGACTGGCTGGCTGCGTTATGCCGACACAAAACAATTTGAGATTTACTGTTACTACACGGGTAATGATTCAGATCCAATTACAGAACAATTTCGCCAATATAGCACAGAATTTCGCCATATTCCCCACAACCTAGAAGCCGTATGCCAACAAATTATTGATGACAAATTGCATATTCTTGTCTTCCCAGAAATTGGGATGGATGCACCAACTATCCAAGTAGCAGCTTTGCGCCTTGCACCAATACAATGTACGGCGTGGGGACATCCTGTCACCTCTGGTTTACCCACAATAGATTATTTTATTTCCAGCGAATTGATGGAACCAGAAAATGCACAATCGCATTACTCAGAAACCTTAATTCAGTTGTCGAATATTGGCGTTTCTTACCCAAAACCGATTGTTGGTGAATTAACCCAGACTCGCTCAGATTTTAACCTGCGAGAAGATGCAGTTATTTATTTGTGTTGCCAAGCTCCTTTCAAATACTTACCGCAATATGATTTTATTTTAGCACAAATTGCCCTTCACGTTCCGCAAGCTCAGTTTATTTTTCCGCGCGGCGAATTGCTGCGGGAACGGCTAAAGCAGGCTTTTGCTGATGTGAATCTCGATAGTGAAGATTACTGTTTGTTCTTAACTATTTCAACTCGACAAGATTACATCGCAATTAACTTTCTATCTGATGTTTTTTTAGATACTTTTACTTGGTCTGGTGGGAATACGTCTTTGGAGGCGATCGCCTGCAATTTACCCATAGTAACTTGTCCGGGAGAGTTTATGCGAGGACTTCATGCTTATAGCTTTCTAAAAATGCTGGGAGTGACAGACACAATCGCCAAAAACGAAGTAGAATATATTGAAATTGCTGTCAAGTTGGGTACAGATTCAGAGTGGCGGCAAGATGTTGCAGAACGGATGAGTCAGCGACAAGGTAATCTGTTTGACGATCGAGTTTGCGTGACTGCGTTAGAGGCTTTTTATCAAGAAGTTGTTCGAGAAAGACTTGAAGGTTATACTAATCCTATAATATAGATTAGGATGATAAAAATTAAACTTGAGGCACTCACCATGATTCAAACCATAACAGAATTAGTAACATTCGATGAATTTATTGACTGGTATCCTGAAAATTCAGAATATCACTACGAACTACATAATGGAGAAATTGTTGAAATGCCAAAAGCAACAGGCAAACATTCTAAAGTAGCAGGTTTTACCTCGCTGAAGGTAGGAATTGAGATTGAGCGTCTTAATTTACCCTACTTCATCCCCAAAGAAGCCGTCATTAAACCGATGCGCGAAGAATCTGGATATGAGCCAGATATTATTGTACTCAACGAACAAATGATTGGAAATGAGCCGCGATGGGAAAAATCATCAATTATCACAATGGGTTCATCAGTCCCCCTAATCGTAGAGGTAACTAGCACTAATTGGGGAGACGATTATGCTCTCAAACTAGAGGCTTACGAATTAATGGGCATCCAAGAATATTGGATTGTAGACTATCTAGGATTGGGTGGGCGACGGTTTATTGGTAATCCCAAACAACCTACTTTTTCAGTTTACCAGCTCGTAGATGGCGAATATCAAGTCAAACAGTTCAGAAATTGCGATCGCATTGAGTCGCCAATTTTCCCTGAATTGAACCTGACACCAGAGCAAGTGTTCGCCAAAGGGAAATAGAATAAATGAGGAGGCTGCTTCTTTTGGTGTTAGAGTAGGGATATTTTTTAAAGATGCGATTCAAGTGCGATCGCGCATATCATAAGATATCTTGGATAGAAGCGATTCTCAGGCATCTCTCAAGTCGCATAGCAAACTCCTATTCCCCAATCTTAAATCTCAAACCAAATGAAGCTAGGACAATGGCTCGGCTTATTAGCCCTCATCGCATCTTGTTACATCCTCTGGCAAATCAGGCAAGCCCTATTGCTGTTATTTGCCGCAGTCGTCTTAGCCACATCTTTAAATAGACTAGCACGCTACTTGCAAAAATTCGGGATCAAAAGGTCGATCGCAGTTTTACTTTCAATTAGCTTCCTAATCCTGATATTCGTAGGCTTATTCCTGATCGTTGTACCACCCTTTGCTCAACAGTTTCAACAACTTACCCAAAGAGCACCTCAAGGAATAGCAAGATTAAATCAGTGGATAGATCAGATTGAAACTCGCTTTTCTGGACAAATTGGTCAACAACTACCGAATCTTGATATTAACGATATTATCCAACAACTTCGTCCTATATTCAATCAACTTCTCGGCGGCGCAGGAGCTTTTGTCGGCAACACATTAGGCGTTATTCTCAGCTTTTTGCTAGTCCTAGTTTTGACCTTGATGACATTAGCCGAACCTTTATCTTACCGCAAAGCATTCATCCAACTATTTCCCTCCTTTTATCGGCGCAGAGTCGATGGCATCTTGGATGAATGCGAAGTAGCCTTGGGCGGATGGGTAATTGGTGCTCTTATTAGCATGAGTGTCATCACTTTGCTGAGTCTAATTGGTTTGTCGGTATTGCAAGTTCCCTTACCCCTAGCTCACGCTGTAGTAGCCGGCTTGCTGAACTTAATACCGAATATCGGGCCTGGTTTGAGTGTCATTCCCCCAATGACGATCGCACTTTTAGACTCTCCCTTAAAATCCGGTTTTGTGCTCATCCTCTACTTTTTAATTCAACAATTTGAAACCAACCTGCTCACCCCTTATGTTATGGCGCAGCAAGTATCACTGCTGCCGGCTGTCACTTTAATAGCTCAAGTATTCTTTGCTACCTTCTTTGGATTTTTAGGTTTGTTGCTTGCCCTTCCTCTTACCGTTGTTGCTAAAGTTTGGGTGAGAGAAGTCTTAATTAAAGATATTCTCAATCAGTGGGACACTAATCCCAGAAAATTAGCAGCAATTGACACTGCCATTCACGAGGAGTACGAGGTTACAGGAGTAACACATAGTCAACGAGAAAGTGTTCCAGAACACAAACCGGAAATCTCAAATAATACAGATGATTCGGCGGTTTAAACTGCTTATCGTCCGGGATTAAAAATCTGTTTAACAGTCAAATTTAATTGGGGAAATGTGGGCGACAAAACCCGATCGTCTCCCCGAAACTGACTGGACTGATATTCGCCATCAACCAAATGGTGAACAAAAAAAGTAGGTTGTTTCGGATTGCCAATATAGCGTCTACCACCAAGTCCCAAATAGTCTGCAATCCAGTATTCGGAAATGCCTAAAGCTTCGTAATCAACCAATTTGTGCCCGTAATCATCCTGCCAATTGGTACTGACAACTTCGACAATTAGCCGGACAGAACTACCCATTGTAATGATAGATTGCTTTTTCCATCTCGGTTCGCTGTTCGTCCCTTGTCTGTCCAAAACGATCGCATCCGGTTCGTAACCAGAGCGCTCGTTATCAGCTTTGACAACGCATTCCTTGGGTACGAAGTAGGGCAACCCCAGCCTCTCGATTTCCATCCCTAGCTTCAGGGAGAGGTAGCCAGCTACTTCTGAATCTTCTCCGGTGGCTTTAGGCATCTCAACAATAGCTCCATTATGCAGTTCGTAACGGTTTTCGGAATTTTCAGGATACCAGTCAATAAATTCATCGAACGTGACTGGTTTTAATATCGCTTGAGTCATGCCGATCGCTCCTTATG